>DATGJX010000056.1:0-12638 GCA_035294905.1 Vulcanimicrobiaceae bacterium
CCAGTGATGGATTTGCCGAATCAGCAGTCCCGCGTTCACCAAGAAACAGATGTGGAGCACGGAATCGTACGCTTCGCTCATCGTATCGCCGCGAAGCAGCTGGTACGGGCCCTGGTACACCACCGTCGTGTGGCCGGGAACGAACCACAACGCCAAGAACGTGCCGGTCGCGATCAAAATGATGAACGCGTACAGGTTGATCTCGCCCAGCATGAACGACCAGTGATCCGGAAACGCTTTCTTCAGCGCGTGACGCACGAAGCCGGCGGTGCCGAAGCGATCGTCCGCCCACAGCAGCAACCGCTGTATCACGACTCTTCCCAGAATCCCGGACCGACCGGCGATGGGAAATCGCCCTTTGCGCGCAGATAGCCGTCGGCGGCAATCTCAATCGGCAAACGCGGCAGCGGATGATCCGCCGGACCCGAAACGACGCTCGCGTTTTGCGTTACGTCGAACGCGGATTGATGACACGGACATATCAGCCGATGATCGATGGACCGGTAGAGCGCGACGGGGCATCCGGCGTGCGTGCACATCTTGGAGTAGGCGATGTATCCTTGCGGCGCGTCCGCAACCAGGCCATCCGGCAGCTTCACAAGCACCGTCATCGATTGTGAATCGCCGATGTTGTTTTCCGGAAACACGGTCACCACCGTGTCGTCGTTCAAATCTCCCGACTTGACGAGCGATCCGTCCGCTCGCTGCAAGCGATCGCCGCGCTTCCAGCGTGTGTGAAAGAGCGTGCTGTCCGGCTCGGGTCCGAGGGACCCCACCGGGAACAGCGCCGCGATACCGAACACACCGAGTGCCGTGTACAGCAGCCGCGTAAGCCACGTCCGCCGCGTCGTGTTCGCCATGCCGTGCTCCCACGAGCTGACCATTTGCGCGCGGTCTTCGAGCGGCTGCGGAACCGTGTCACGGAGATCGACGACTTCTTCATGCGGGAGGATCCAACGCGACCAGCCCAGCGCGGCAATCATGAACCCGCCGAAGACGCACGCCAAAGCGAACCCTTGCCACTGCGTGCTTTCTTGCTTTGCGAATGCAACCATGAACCCCACGCTGCCCAATAATGAAAGCAGCAGACCGGCGGCAATCGCCCGCTCGCGAACAGTCGGCTCCGACAGGCTCTTCACCGGATCCAGTACACCGTGGTGTAGATTCCGAACCACATGACCGTGACGAAATGCCAATAATAGGTGACGGCTTCCGCCGCGTCGTGCTTGTCGACGCGGATTGTGGGTGATCGCAAACCGTAATACAGCCCGAGCAGCAAGATGACGCCGGCGACGACGTGCAGCAGATGGAAGCCCGTCATCGTGATGAAAATCGAACCGTACGCGCTCGTGTGTAGGTTGAAGCCCTGGCTCGCGTATCCGTGCATCGCGCTGCCGATGTATCCAAGCCCGCCGATGATTGCGCCGTACAGCCAGCCGTATGCCGCCTTGAAATTTCGTTTGCGGACGGCTCGCGACATCGGAAACATCATCAAGCTGCTGGCGACGAGAAAGAAGGTGCCGAACGCTGGGCTTATTTCGTCGAGATGAACGTAGGGCGGGGGCCATACCGCGTTGGTGCTCTTGAGATCGTAGTACGTCGCAAAGAGCGCCGAAAAGAACATGGTTTCCGATGCGATGTAGATGATCGTTCCGAGCGCGACAGGCCGCGTCCGAATCGGCATCGGCGGCTGATGTCGAATCACGGCGATTTTGTACCCCAAGTGGGTAAGTAGCTCACACATGCCCATCATGCATCCCGCGTCGGTGCAAGCACAGGACCTCGCCGGCGTCTGGTATATCTTTGGAGGCGCGGCGCTGTTCGTCGCCGCTTTCGTATATGGGCTGATTCTCTATTCCATCGTTCGCTGGCGCGAGCGAGCTACGGACACCGGCATCCCGCCGCAGTTCACGCGAAACCCGTCGATTGAAATCACCGGCGTCGTTATCCCGCTCATCATCGTGATTGGGCTTTTCTACATTACGTACGTCCGGGAAGGCGTCGTCGATTTCCTCAAACCGAATCCATACGTGACGGTCAACGTCACCGCGTACCGGTGGTCGTGGCAGTTTCGTTACGCCGGTCATCCGGTGGTCGTGAACGGAAACGTGCACAGCCCGCCCACGCTCGTGCTTCCGCTCGGTAAGATGACGCAGTTCAACCTGTATTCGGACGACGTCGTGCACGCGTTCTGGATCCCCAGTTTTCTCTTCAAGCGCGACGCAAACCCAGGCATCGCCAATCACTTCGACGTGACGCCGACGCAAACGGGATTGTTTCACGGGCTCTGCGCCGAGTATTGCGGCCTCGATCACGCGCTCATGACGTTCAACGTAGAAGTCGTCCCCGTTGGAGATTTCGATCGCTGGATGGCGTCGGGAGGGCAAGCCAACCCATGACCCACTGGCTGACGTCGACGAATCACAAATCGATCGGCATCCTCTACATGATGACGACGCTGCTGTTTTTCGGAATCGCGGGGATTCTCTCGCTCGTCATCCGGCTGCAACTCGCGCGTCCCGATCAGAACATCGTCGGCCCGCACGCCTACAACCAGATATTCACGCTCCACGGAACGGCAATGATCTTTTTGGTTATTGCGCCGTTCGCTTTCGGTCTCGGGAACTATTTGGTGCCGCTGCAGATCGGTGCACCCGACATGGCGTACCCGCGTCTGAACCTCTTCGGCGTGTATTTGTTCATGATCAGCGGCTTCACCATCTTCGCCGGCGTTTTCGCGCAAGGCGGCGCCGCTGCGTCGGGATGGACGGCGTACGCGCCGCTATCCACGATTCAAGCGGGCACCGGCGCGGGGCAAGACCTGTGGTGCATCGGCATCATGCTCAACGCGATTGCGACCATTACCGTAGCCATCAACTTCGCGGCGACGATCCTGCTCTACCGCGCGCCCGGCATGACGATGTGGCGCATGCCGATCTTCACGTGGGAGATTCTGGCGACGGCGCTGCTCATTCTCATGGCGTTTCCGTCGCTGAGCGTGGCGATGGCGGAGCTGCTGCTCAGCCGGCATTACGGCGCGCATTTTTTCGATCCGCAGTACGGCGGCAACGTGGTGCTCTACCAGCATTTGTTCTGGTTCTTCGGCCATCCGGAAGTGTACGTGATGATTCTTCCGTACTTCGGCGTGATCTCCGAAGTCGTTGCCGTCTTCTCCCAGAAGCCGCTCTACGGATATGTCGGCATGGTGCTCTCCGCGTTTGCGATCGCCGGCTTGTCGATGGGTGTATGGGCGCATCACATGTTCACGACGGGAGTCGTCGCCAACGGGTTCTTTTCCGGGATGTCGTTTCTCATCGCGATTCCGACCGGCGTGAAGTACTGGAATTGGATTGGAACGATGTGGAGAGGGCGTCTGCGGCTCACCACGCCGATGCTCTTTGCGATTGGGTTCCTTTCCAATTTTCTCATCGGCGGAATCACCGGCGTGATGGTCGCATCGCCGCCGATCGATTACCACGTGGAAGACAGCTATTTTCTCATTGCGCACTTCCACTACACGCTAGGCGGCGGCGCGCTTTTCGCCGTCTTCGCCGCAGTCTATTTCTGGATGCCGAAGATGTTTGGGATCAAGCTCAACGAGTTGCTCGGCAAGATCAACTTTTGGCTGTTCTTCATCGGCTTCAACGTGACGTTCATCCCGTGGTTCTTCATGGGCATCGAAGGCATGCCGCGGCGCGTGTTCACGTATCCCGCGATGGGCGATCTGCCTTGGCTCAATGCGGTCTCATCGGTCGGCGCCGGAATTATGACGCTCGGCGTGATCGCGTTTCTGCTGAACGTCGCATTTTCAAAACTCGAGTCCAAGGTGCGCGAGCCGCTCGCAAACGACCCGTGGGGCGGCGGGTTTTCGCTGGAATGGGCGACGAGCTGTCCGCCGCCCGAATTCAATTTTCACGCCCTTCCCCCGATTCGATCGGAGCGTCCCGTCTGGGACATGATGCACCCCGAATTGGCTGAGCTGCGATCGTAGGCCGTGAAAACGTTCGTCGCATTATTCTTGTCCACGGCCGCGTTCGCGGCGGCGGCCTGCATCATCTATTGGTTCTCGTCGCACGAGTACGCGGGAACGCTGTTCCTCGGATTCATGTGCTGCGCGCTCGGGTTCGCTGCGGCATATGCAATATTTTTCGAGCGCAACGCGCGCCTCGCCGGCGACGATCCGCAGGTCGATCAAAAAGAGCGCAGCGGCGAAGACGTCGGAATCGTCACCAAGGCAACGCCGTGGCCGGTCGTTTTGGCTTTCAGCGTTGCGTGGCTGTTCATCGGACTCATTTGGTCGGATTTCATGATCTTCACGGGAATTGCCGCAATACTGCTGTGCTGCTGGCGCTTAGCCGCGGAAAGTGCCCGCGTCGGCCACGAACGCGTTTGGACGGAGGACGGGCCCGAAGACGCAACGTAAGCGAAGGCCAGTGTGCCTCGCCACAGATATTGTGCTTTAGGCCGCAGGATAATGAACGATATCCGTGGTGAGGTACACGAATGCTTCTTCTTGGAATCGAGACGTCGTGCGACGACACGGCGACCGCCGTGGTCGAAGACGGCGTGCGCGTGCGTTCGAGCGTTTCGACGAACCAAGACGCCTTTCACGCGAAATACGGCGGAATCGTACCGGAGATTGCGAGCCGCCAGCACGTCGCTTTGCTTTCGGCCGCGGTCGAGGACGCCGTCGATCGCGCCGGGACGACGCTCGACGCAATCGACGGCATCGCCGTAACCCGGGGGCCGGGCCTCATCGGCAGTTTGGTCGTCGGCGTGGCCGCGGCCAAGGCGCTCTCGTTTGCAATCGACAAACCCCTCTACGGCGTCAATCATCTGCACGGTCACATCTTCGCGGCATTTTTGGATCGCGAGCAGGCGCCGCAGTATCCGTTTCTCGCCCTGCTCGTTTCGGGCGGTCATTCGCAACTGGTCGACGTCGAAAGCGCAACCCGCATGCGCATCGTCGGACGCACGAAAGACGATGCAGCGGGCGAAGCATACGATAAGACCGCGCGTTTACTCGGATTGGGTTTCCCCGGAGGACCCGCACTCGACAAGCTCGCGCGCGGCGGCGACGCACAAGCGATTGCCTTTCCGCGTCATCGCCCCGATCCGGGGACGCTCGACATGTCGTTCTCGGGTCTGAAAACGGCCGTCCGCTATTACGTCGAGTCCGAAGAGGGCGCAACCGCCGACAAAGCGGACGTAGCGGCATCGTTTCAAGCGGCGGTGATTGACGTATTGATGCAGCGTTTGAACGCGGCGTTCGAACGCAGACCCTACACGAGCGTCGTGCTTTCCGGCGGCGTTGCCGCCAATTCGGCGCTGCAAGCCTCGCTCAAAGATTGGGGCGCGCGTACCGGAGTTCCCGCGTTCGTACCGCCGCCGAAATATTGCACGGACAACGCGGCGATGATTGCGGCCGCAGCCGCCCACCAAGGAGATGCCGTGCGGGTTGACCCCCTCACACTAAGCGCCGACCCGAATCTCCCATTCGAACTGGTGCCATGCTGAGCCACGGTGTCATCCTGAGGTATCGAAGGGCCCCGAGCCTGTCGAGGGGCGGCATCGCGCTCCTCCTCGCGCTATTGACGGCGTGTACCCGAACGAATCGCGTGCCGCAAACGGTGAATGTGTTTCAAGTGGCGCAGCAACGGGAGCCGGCATCGCTCAATCCCGCATTGGAAAACGGACAGTCGGCGACCGAGTGGGGGTTTCTGCTCTTCTCATTCCTGGTGAAATACGACGATCGCGGCCGCCTCGTCCCGGACGTGGCGACGCAAGTCCCGAGTTTGGAGAACGGCGGCATCAGCCGGGACGGTTTGACGATTACGTATCACCTGCGCAAGGGCGTCCGATTTGCGGACGGCGTGCCGCTTACCGCGCATGATTGCGTATGGTCCATAAATGCCATAAACAATCCGGCCAACAACGTGCAGTCGCGATTCGGATACGATCGCATCGCTCGCGCCGAGGCGCCCAACGACGACACGCTGGTCCTCCATTTGAAGGAGCCGTTTGCGCCGCTGCTGACGCTCGTGCTCGCGCCGCAAGGTTTTCCGATTCTCCCCGAGCATCTGCTCGCGAAATATCCGGACTTCAACCGCATTCCCTTCGACCAAAAGCCGCTTGGCTCGGGGCCGTACGTCGTCGATCGCTGGAGCCACGGCGATCGCGTGGTGATGCACGCCAATCCGTATTACTTCGGCGGCAAGCCGAAGATCGAACGTTTGACGGTTCGCTTCGTCCCGGACCCGCAAGCCGCGCTCAACCTGCTGCAGACGGGCGAAATACAGGGCTACTTCAACACGCAAGATTACTCGCAGTATCCGCAGCTGCTCGCGCTGCGCGGATACCGCACGGTTGCCAGTCCGGTCGCCGGCGTCGGAGCAATCATCTTCAACACGCAAAATCCCCTCACATCTGATCCGCGCGTGCGTCATGCGCTCGCCGAAGCGATCGACATCAAGAGCATCGTTCCAAAGGCATATCGCGGTGCGGTGCCCGGTGCTCAGCCGGCTCGCGGGCTCTTCTTCTGGGCGTACGATCCGCAGGCATATCCGGACATTCCGTACGATCCGTCACAGGCGCGATCGCTGCTCGACGCAGCGGGGTGGAAAATCGGTGCTAACGGGCTGAGGAGCCGGGACGGCGTCCCGCTCGCACTGCAAATGGTCATCCAAGCGGCAACTCCCGGCGACGCGATCGTCGCAAATGCCGTCGTCCAATACGAACGCGCCGTCGGCGCCTCGGTATCGCTCAAGCAATTCAACGTCACGCAAATCGTTGCGCCCGCGAACGAAGGCGGTCCCGTTTACGGCGGCAAGTTCAACCTTGCTCTCTATCCGTTCGTCAATAGCGACGATCCCGATACGACCGATCAATTTGCATGCGCCAACGTGCCTCCGAACGGCTACAACAAGTCACGCTTTTGCAACTCTCGCAGCGATGCGCTTTTGCGCCAGGGGCAGCGCACGTTCGATATCGCGAAGCGCAAAGCCGCCTACCGGCAGCTCCAGGCGCTGCTGTACCGGGAATTGCCCATCATGCTCATCTACGATCGCACCGAGGTCGACACGTTCACGGACAGCCTGTACGGCGAAAGCGCATCCATCGACGGCGCGTGGTGGAATGTGGCGCACTGGTCGCTGCGCTAACGCGAAAGCGCTGCGCTCTTAGCGGCCGCAGTCGTCACGGCTTTGATGAGCGTCGCTCGAAAGCGACCCTCTTCGAGCTGCGTGAGCGCATCGATTGTGCATCCGCCCGGCGTCGTCACGCGATCGCGAATTGCGGCCGGATGCTCGTTGACGTTGCGCAACAGCAGCGTCGAACCGAGCAGCGTTTGCACCGCCATCATACGCGCAACTTCGCGCGGCAGCCCCGCCTTCACGCCTGCGTCACTGAGCGCTTCGGTGATCACGCAGACGTACGCCGGTCCACAGCCGCTAATGGCGGTTACCGCATCAAAATGGTGCTCCTCGATTTCGAGTGCTTCACCGAGCAACGCGAAGAGCTTCAGCACGCTCTCACGCGCATCAGGCGGCCAGCCGGCGCCGAACGCGACTCCGGTGATGCCCTCGTTGAACTCGCACGCGATATTCGGCATGGCGCGCGCCACCCGGACTTTCGGCAGCGCTGCTTGCAGCACGTCGAGTGAAACCGCGGCGCACGTTGAAATCACGTAATGCTCGGCGCTAAGCGCAGGCGCGATCTCTTGCAGAATCGCGCGCGCCTGTTGCGGCTTGACGCACAGCACGATGTTGCGCGTCTGCCCGGCAAGCTGCGAGTTCGTTTCACTGGGCGTGACGAAGCCCGGCAACGCGCGTGCGCGCGTCGTTGCGAAAATCTCCAGCTCGGGCTGAACGCGGTGCAAACCGCTTGCAAGCGCCGTTCCCAGTGTGCCGAGGCCGATAATTCCGATGCTGTTCATACACATAAAAAGCCCCACGCCGATGCCGGCGTGGGGCTACTCCTTTGACGTTGAGAGCGTCTGTTAAACGATCACTTCACCATAGCACCGCGCCGCGATTGCGATTGCAACGCGGTCGAGGGTTCGAGGGCATCCGGCGCAGGGTGAGAAACATGGGACGACTTTACCAGCCAAGCCGCGGCCGCGTCAAGTGTTTCGAGTACGCGATCTACTTGCGCCGGGCTAATAACCAGCGGCGGAGCCAGGCGAATCGTATTGCCGCCGGCCTTGTTCAGCAGCACGCCCGAAAACTCACGCGCTCGATCGACGATTGACGACGCGTCGTGCGGCGGCGCGACGGGAACGCCGATCAGCAGTCCCATTCCGCGCGGTTCACCATAAACGCCGGGATAACGCTGCGCAAGGTTGCGCAAACCCTCGAGGAAGCGCCCTGAAACCGTTGCTACGTGCGCTTCGAGCGCCGACTCGTCGCGCACGCGCAGATGCGCGAGCGCCGCTGCGCACGGAACCGGCGAGCCGCCGAACGTCGAGCCGTGGTCGCCGGGCTGCAAGCCCGTCGCATACGCTTCGCGCACCAGCATAGCCCCAATGGGTAATCCGTTCGCGAGCGCTTTCGCGAGCGTTACGACGTCCGGCTGCACGCCGAAGTGCTCGAACGCGAAGAGCGGACCCGTTCTACCCATCCCGCATTGCACTTCGTCGAAGATCAGCAGTGCACCGTGGTGCGTGCACTGTTCCCGTGCGGCGCGCACAAACTCGGGCGTTCCCGGAAGCACCCCGTTCTCACCTTGCACCGGTTCGACGATGAAAGCCGCCGTGCAGTCGTCGATTGCATGCTCGAGCGCATCCACGTCGTTGAACGGTGTCGTGCGAAAGCCGCCGGGAAGCGGATCGAATCCTTCGTGATATGCCGCGTTCGCGGTTGCCGCGAGTGCGCCCATCGTTCGCCCGTGGAATCCGCCTTCGCACGAAACGATCGTCTTTCGATCCGGCCGGCCGCTGCGATGCGCGTATTTGCGCGCAAGCTTTATCGCTGCTTCGTTCGCCTCCGTGCCGGAATTGCAAAAGAACACCCGATCGAAGCCCGAGCGCGCGGCAAGTTCCTTGGCCAGCGTTGCGGCGGGCTCGTGCCCGAACAGATTGCTGACGTGAACGAGCTTTTCCGCTTGCTGCGCAACAGCCGCGGTAATGGCCGGATGCGAGTGCCCGAGTGCGCATACGGCAATGCCGCCGACGCAATCCAGGTATCGTTCGCCGCGATCGTCGATGAGCTCGCAGCCTTCGCCAGCAACGAACGTGACCGGCGCTCGCCGATAATTTTCCAGTAACATTTACGTGCGGTAACTCGCGTTGATTTTTACGTAGTCGCGGGAAAGATCGCAGCCCCAGCCCGTCGCGCTTGCGTCGCCGATGCCGAGATCCAAGCGAACGGTGACGGCCGTGTGCTCGAGTTCGCGATGCGCCTCCGCTTCCGAAAGCACTTCGACCGATCCCACGTCGACCCACAGCTCTCCGTTCAGATACAGGGACCATCGCTCCGGGTGCAATCCGATGCGCGCGGAACCCGCCGCGGCAATGATGCGACCCCAGTTCGGGTCCTCGCCGAACAGCGCGGTCTTCACCAAATTACTGTTGATGACGGCTCGCGCAATCATGCGCGCTTGCTCCTCGGTGCTCGCACTCGTCACGTTCACCGTCAGCGTTTTCGTGGCGCCCTCGCCGTCGGCAACCATCGCCTGCGCGAGGTCGTCGCAGAGCTTGCGTAACGCCGCACGGAAGTTTGACGGCGCGTCGGTGTCGCGCGCCGGGGCGAACGCGTACACCGCGTCGTTCGTCGACATGTCGCCGTCCACCGAGATCATGTTGAACGTCGCGTCGGTGCACGCGGAGAGATGTTGTTGCAGGGCGGCTTGCGACATCGGCGCGTCGGTCGCGATGAATGCCAGCATCGTCGCCATGTCTGGCGCGATCATACCCGACCCTTTCGCAATGCCGGCGACGACGTACCGTTTCTCACCTTCGTAAAATGCATACGCCGCGAGTTTCGGAACGCGATCCGTCGTCATGATGGCTTCGGCCGCGTCGAACGCTGCTTCGCCGCCGCTCTCAAGGTCGGTGACGGCCCGTTCTAACCCCTTCGCGACGCGATCCATCGGCAACGGCACGCCGATGACGCCCGTCGATGCTACTATCACGGATTGCGGCGCCATATCGAGCAACGCCGCCGCCTGCCGCGCCGTTGCGCGCGCGTCCCGTTCGCCGCGTTCGCCTGTGCATGCATTCGCGCAGCCGGAGTTGCAGACGAGCGCGAGCATTTGCGCGCCGCTTTGTTCGAGATGCTCGCGGCTGACCAGCAGCGGCGCAGCCTTGATCTCGTTGGTCGTAATCACCGACGCGCAGACTTGCGGCGCGTCGAAAACGACCAGGGCGAGATCGCGTTTACGCTTTTTGATTCCCGCGTGCACGCCCGCGAGACGCACGCCGGGAACGACGCCCAAACCGCCCCGCAGCGCGACGAGCCTCGGCTCAGACTGCAATGCGAGCATCGATGCCCTCCTCGGCCGGATATCCGTGCATGATGTTCAGATTGGCGACCGCTTGCGACGCCGCACCGCGCCCGAGATTGTCGATCGCGCAGAGGACGCGAACCACGTTGCCGCTCACCGAGACGTGCAGCTCCGCGTCGTTCGTCCCGCGCACCGCGCGCATGCTGGGCACCATCCCGTCCGTCAAGATGCGAACGAACGGATTGCCGCCGTACGCGCGCTCGAACGCAGTATGCACTTCGTCGTCATCCGCGAGCGGATGCGCAAAGATCGCATATGCATTGACGAGCATGCCGCGCGAAACCGGCACGACTTGCGGCGTGAAGATCAGGTCGGCATGAATCCCCGCGGCGCGCCATTCCTGTAGAATTTCGGGCTCATGACGGTGGCCGGTCAATCCGTACGCGCGAACGTCACCCTCCACTTCAGCGAAAAGTGACGCAGCTGCGGGAGTGCGCCCCGCTCCGGTTATGCCGCTTTTGGCGTCGACGATGATTCGCTGCGGCGCAAACGCGGCGAGCGGCAGCGTCGCCAGCAGCGTCGCAGTCGGATAGCAGCCTGGGTTCGCTACAAATTGCGCAGCCGCAATTTGATCGCGATACCGTTCCGCAAAGCCATAGACCGCAAGCGACGGCGCCAAGCGATAATCTCCCGAGAGATCGATGACGCGAGCCCCGCGTTTGAGTAATGCGGGCGCAACGGTTTTTGCAACGCCGTGCGATCCGGCGAGCACGACGACGTCGCCGATCACGAATTGCGCCTCGACCGAACCGGGCGGATCGAAGCAGCGCCCGAGAAAGCGCAGTTCCGGAAACTGCCGTGCAATCGGCTCGCCCGCATGACTTGCGCTCTCGAGTGCGCCGAGCCCCGCGCGCGGGTGACGCGCAAGCAACGCGATGAGTTCGGCCGCGGCGTATCCCGACGCGCCGTACACGTGCACGCGCATCAGTGGATCCCCTCGTCCTTCGACAGGCTCAGGATGACACGGTGCAGCGCTTCGAGCGATTCGCGAACCGCATCGGGGTTCGTCGATCCGGAGGTCGTTTTGCCTTGAACCGACGCGATTGCGTCGGGCCAATTCAGCGGCGTGCCGTCGCGCTCGTTCGCTCGCACGGACGCGCCGACCGTGCTATGCGCTTCTCGCGCCGTCATCCCGCTCAAGATCAATGCGTCCGCGACGTCCGTCGCGGCCGTGTAGCCTTCGCCGGCGAGCGCGGAGATGCGCCCACGATTGAAATGCACGTGTTCGAGCGCACGCGCAAACGCTTCGAGTGCCGAAAGCGACTGCTCGGCGATCGCAATAATCGCTTCTTTGGCGATCTGCAGATCGCGATGATAGGAAAGCGCCGCTCCGCCGACAGCTGCAAGCGCGCCGGCGTAGCGTCCAATCATCGAAGCAGAAGTTGCGCGCACCAATTCGAACGGATCCGGATTGCGCTTCTGCGGCATCAGGCTCGAGCCCGTGGATGCCGCATCGTCCAGGCGAACGTAGCCGAAATTCGGCGTGCACCAGATCACGAATTCTTCGCAGATACGTGATGCGTCAACGAGAACGCGCACGAACGCGTGCGCCAGGTCGAGCGCGGCGTCGCGGTTGCCGATGGCATCCATCGCGTTCCGCGACGGCGCCGCGAATCCCAACGCGCCGGCGCTCGCCTGCCGGTCGAGCGGCAGCGAAGATCCCGCGACCGCAGCCGAGCCCAATGGGCACGATTCCAGCGCGCGCGTTTGAACTTCCGCGAAACGCTGCGCATCGCGTGCAAACGGCTCCGCGGCAGCGCACAGCCAAAATGCGAGCAACACCGGCTGCGCGGGCTGCCAATGCGTCGTCGCGGCAAGCAGCGTACCGGCGTCGAGTTCTTTCTTCGCGCATGCGGCGAAGTGCGCCGCGATCCGCGCGGCAACGCGTTTTCCCTTGGCCGCACGATCGGCGGCGTACAACAGCAGCGTCGTCGCGACCTGATCGTTGCGGCTGCGCCCTGCATGCAGCTGCTCGCCGGCGTCCGGCGCAAGTTCGCGCACGCGCGCGTCAATCGCGCCGTGAATGTCTTCCGCTTTACTTGCGCGCACCGTTTCCGCAAACGTTCCATGAGCGATCTCCGCCGCGATCGCTTCGAGCGCGGCGGTCAACTGATTTGCTTGCTCCGCATTGACGATCG
>DATGJX010000057.1:0-11563 GCA_035294905.1 Vulcanimicrobiaceae bacterium
CATGCAGAACAAAGACGCGCGCGGCGTCGCGCACTATCCGGGGTGGAGCATGCCGGTTCTGCGGTACTTGTACGACGTGCGGCATATTACCGCAAGCGGTCACGAAACGACCGACACGGATCCCGGCGTTGCCGCCTCACACAACGATTTCTCGCTGGAATCCTGGATATTGCACCATGGGCACTATCAAATCGAATTGCTGGCGAACCTGGACGAGGTGCCCGACTCGGGGGCGCTCGCGATGGTGACGTTTGCAAAGCCTCGCGGCGGATCGGGCTTTCCGGCGCGGGTCATCGCGATCGTTCCATAAGGCGATGCAGCAACTCGTCGAGGCGCTGCGCGCGGCGCGCTCCGTTTTCGTTCTCACCGGAGCCGGAATGAGCGCGGAAAGCGGCCTGCCGACGTTTCGCGGCGCCGGCGGCTACTGGGGGAAATACCGCGTCGAAGATCTTGCGTCGCCGCAAGGCTTTGCGCGCGACCCGCGCACGGTGTGGCGTTGGTACAACGAGCGTATTCTTGCCTATCGCGACGCGCAGCCGAACGCAGGACATTACGCACTCGCGCAGCTCGAAGCGCTCGTCCCGGCGTTGACGATCGCCACGCAAAACGTGGACTCGCTGCACGCGCGGGCCGGCTCGAAGAACGTTTTGGAATTGCACGGCCATCTGCGTTCGGCGCGCTGCACCCGGTGCGATTCGACGGTTTCACTTGCGGACGGGCTGGACGAAGCGCACATCGACCACGCATGCGGAGGCCGCTTTCGGCCGCAGGTCGTGTGGTTCGGCGAGATGCTGCCGCAACGTGTGTGGAAGCGCGCCGAAGAGGCCGCAACGCGCGCCGACGTAATCCTCGTTGTCGGAACGTCCGCCCAAGTCTACCCCGCGGCGGCGCTCGCCATGCGCAACGATCGCGCGTTCGTCGCGGAAATCAACCCGGACGCGACGTCGATCAGCGAAGACTGCGACTGCGTTATCCGCGAAGCCGCTGCGCTTGCGCTTCCGCGCATTTGCGATCTATCGAGCGGCGCTCCTTGAGCCTACGCAGCGTACGAAATCGAAACGATCTTCAACGGAACGTTGCCCGCGGGACGCTGCCACACGACGCGATCGTTCGCTCGATGCTCCAGCAGCGCTTGCGCAAGCGGCGAGAGCCAACTGATGCTCCCCTGCAGCGGATCGGCTTCGTCTTCTCCGACGATCCGGTACGTCGTGCACTTGCGATCGGGACCTTCAACGGTGACGTGCGCGCCGAAGCGCACGAGCTCGCGCGGTTGATCCTTCGGATGAACCACGATCGCGGCATCCACCCGTTCTTGCGCCTCTTCCGCAGCGCGCTCGTCGCCGGCGGCCTGCGCTGCCGCGAGATCGCGCGTCAGACGCTCGTGACCTTCGGGCGTTACGTAATATGGATGGCGTCGCTGCGGACGTTTCGTGACGACTTCGGTTTCCCGTTCGTCATCTTTGACAAATGCGCGGCTCACGGTAAGTTAACGTATACCCGCTTTCCCCGGAAACAAGACGGCCGCGCCGTCTACCCGGTCCTCTCGCAGAGCCCGCAGCGCCTCCGGCCCTTGCTCGAGCGGAAAGGCGGCAACGCGCGACTGCAGCCCGATGTCGGCCGCAACCCGCAGGAAGTCGTGCGCGTCGGCACGGGTCATGTTCGTTACACTACGGATTTGGCGCTCACCCCACAAGAGCCGATCGTAATCAAATTGGGGCATTCGATCCAAGTGAATCGCGTTGATCGCAACGACGCCGCCCTTTCGCAGCGCACCGAGCCCTGCAATCACAACCTCGCCTGCGGGCGCAAAGGTTACCGCCCGGTCCAGAAGGACGGGCGGCGCTTCGGTCGCCTCCCCCACCCATGAAGCACCCAGTTCACGCGCCAGCTCGCGATGCGACTCACCGCGCGTCGCCACGTATACCTCGCAGTTCCAAGCGCGCAGCACTTGCAGCACCAGGTGCGCGGATGCTCCGAAGCCGTAAAGCCCGACGCGTTCGCCGGGGTGCACGCCCGCAACACGCAGCGCTCGAAACCCGATGACGCCCGCACACAGCAGCGGCGCCGCTTGCTCAGTGCTCATCTGCGGCGGAATGGCAATCGTGAAATCCTCACGCGCCGCAACGTATTCGGCATAGCCGCCGTCGCGATCGTAACCTGTAAATACGGGCGCGTCGCAAAGATTCTCGCGATCGCTGCGGCAATACGAGCATGTCCCGTCCGTACCGCCGAGCCACATGATGCCGAGGCGGCTGCCGTCAGGGGTTTCGCCGACGACTTGGTGCCCGGGAACGATCGTCTCATGCCGCGGCGGCAGTTCTTCATCGATCACGTGCAGATCGGTTCGGCACACGCCGCATGCAAGCACGCGCAGCACAATTTCGCCGCGGCGCGCCTGCGGTATGTCGCGATCCTCGAGCGTAAGCCGGCCACAATCGCCGGCGTGGTGCACGAGCGCCTTCATCATCTCGCGGCGATCACAAGATACGTCGTGTAGGCGGCGATGCCGAACATCATGTATGCAATGTAGTCCGTAAAGATGCCGCTGTGAAGATCTCGCAACTGCTTGAGCGGCGGACCGAAAATCGAGGAAAGCACCTGCGGAAACCGCCGGCGGAACAGGCCGAGCAGCGCCAGGACGATTGCCGCGGCCGTGACACTCAAATTGACGCCGACGTCCTGTGCGGTGCGGAGTACGAACGGCGCCTGCGCAGGCATGCGATGCATGCCGCTCAGTACCGCGGCAGCGTAGTACTGGCGGTCGACGAATGCATACGCCGCGCGCTCGACACCGTGCCAGAGCGTGCCGCTCATGCCGACCCAAACGGCAACGGCAAGCAGCATCACGGGCGCGGCCAGCATCGTCCACGGCGTGCGCACCAGATACGGATCGTCGCATTCAGACGCTTCTTCGCGCGGAGAATAGCCGGTGATCTGCCCTTTGCCGATCCCGAACGTCACGTGCAGGCCGGATCGCAACACGGCGCCGGCGTCGATAGCCGAGGCCAGCGCCATGAAACCGGCAACGGCAAGCAGCGCGCGATCCGTCATTGCCGCGTCGTACAGCACTTTGGCCGCGGAGATGGCAAACGGCGGCATACCGGCCAGCGCCAATCCGCCGATCAAATACAGCGCGCTATTGAGCGGCGCGTTCGCGCCTTTTCCGGTCAATTCGTTTTCGTCGAGCGAACGAAAGCGGTTCAAATAGTTTCCGGCGCAGACGAACAGGGCGCTTTTGACGAGCCCGTGCGCAACCACGAAGATCGCAGCGCCCGCGATTCCCGCAGCACTGAAAAGGCCGAGCGCCGCCACGAACATGCCGGAGTGACTCACCGTCGAGAACGCGAGCAGCCTCTTGAGGTGGCGTTGTGCGTACGCCATGATCGCGCCGATAAGTGCCGTTGCGATGCCCACGCCGACGAACAACGCTTTGATTTCATGTGCTTGGGTGCTCAGCGCACCGGAAAACACCGTCCAGTAGACGCGCGCCACGCCGTACAGGGCGAGCTGCACCATGATTCCGGAGAAGAGAATGCATATCGGCGTCGGCGCGACCGCGTGCGCGTCGTCGAGCCAGAAATGAAACGGCGCAACCGCACCTTTCACGAAAAAACCGGCGACGATTAGGGCGAACGAGGCCAGCACCAGCGCGTCGGCCGGGCGTTGTGCGAGGATTTCGCCGAGCTGAGCGAAATTGAGCGCGTCCGTTCGCGCGTAAATGAGGCCGATGCCGAGCAGCACGCAAAAGCCGGCGATGGTGTTGGTTACCGCCAAATTGATTGCGCCTTCAATCGATTCGGCTTCTTCGATTTTGTGCGCCGTCAGCGCGATTGCCGCGGCCGTCATCAGTTCGAACCAGACGAACATGTTGAAAATGTCGCCCGTCAGCGCGTAGCCGCACATCGCACCCAAGAAGGCCAGCAGCAGCGAATGGAACAGGGTCCCGGCGAGATCGAACTTCGTCCACGTATAGAGCGTGGCCGCAAAAACCAGGAGTGCCACGAACGCTGCAAGCCCGGCGCCCATCGTGTCGACGGAAAAGCCGATGCCGATCGCGAGATCGTGTTTCGGCCTCCAGCCGCCCATCCAGTGGACGATCGGTCCGTGCTGCGACGTATAACATACGAGCGCAATGCACATCGCAATGACGGCTAGTGCGTTCGCCGCCGCCACGGTGGAACTTACCCAGCGCGGACAATGCTTCGTAAACGGCGCCAGAACCGCAGCCGACATGAGCGGTATCGCGACGCACAGCGGGGAGAGCAGGTTTGCGGCGTACGCGCTCATCTAGTCGCTCATCGGGCGCAGGCGCTGCGGATCGATCGTCCCGCGCCGGCGATGAATTTGAACCGTAAGTGCGAGCATCAGCGCGCTCACCGTTGCTCCGACGACGATATCCGTCAGCGTGAGCGCATGGAGAATCGGATCGACGGAGGGGCTGCCGGGCGGATTCGTCGAGCCGAAAATCGGCGCTCCGGACTTCGCATGAAAGTCGACGGACATGAGCAGCATATACGTTGACGACTGCACGACGGTCAAACACAAAATGGTGTGGATCAGATTGCGGCTCTGTGTGATGCCGAAGCAGCCGACGACGAACAGCCAAAACGCCACTGCGTACGGGAAGAACAGCGTCCACTGGCTCAACGCAGTCAACCCTCGTCCTCTTGCGTCTCTCGCGTCTGCCGGAGAAACACGATCATGAGCACGGCAAATCCACACGCGATTTCGACGAAGACCGCGCAGCTCAAGAAATAGATCGTGCCGCCCGAAACGGTCGCTCCCGTTTGACCGAGCGGCATGACGTTCTGCAAGAACGAACCGGCGATTAAAAGCGCGGCTCCGCCGAGCGCCGCGAATGAAAACGCGCCGAACGCTTCCAGCATGTCGAACGTCGATCGGTGCGTCAGCTTCGTCAATGCGAGTAAACCCAGACCGAGATAGACGCAGGCTATCGCGCTGCCGAATATCGCGCCGCCTTGAAAGCCGCCGCCGGGAGTGAGCTGTCCGTGCGCGCCGAGATCCATGCCCAGTGCCGCGGTAAATCCCAGCAAACCAACCGGAAACAAGCGAATCGCGCCGGTTTGGCCGCGCGAGCGCTCGCTTTCCATCGGCTCCGGATATCGCACTGCTTTGGTTTTGAGAGCCCGAAACAAGAGCAGCACGCCGCTCACGGAGGCGAAGAAAATAAACTCTTCTCCGAGCGTATCGAAACCGCGGTAATCGAAATTTATAGCCGTCGGCATATTCAGGACACTGCGCTCCACCGTGGCGACCCGCAGGATGTAATCCGTGTACGCGCCCGAGAACGAGCCGAACGGCGGTAACCCGCCCGATGCGTAGAGCAGAACACCGAACACAACGACTGCGCTCGTCACGTACACCCACGTTCGAACGCGCAGGTTCACGTCTTGTCTCCGGTTTTCATCAGCGCGACGAGAACCATGATCGGAACGGCCAACGTTCCGACGGCGATCTCCGAAAGCGCGACGTCCGGCGCGTGCAGCACGAAAAACAGCAGAGCGAGCATCATTCCGAAAAGCGAGTAAATGAATAGTTGATTGACGGGCCGTTTGCTGAAGACGGCCGCAGCGCCGAGAAACGCGATAAAGACGTAGAGAACGACCTGCAGCAGGCTCATCGATGCGGCCTTCTCCGGTAGTCTGTGAGCGCAATCGCGTGACCCGTGACCGGGCCGCCGAGAAGTAAAATCACGATAAAACTAAAGGTTTTGACTGCGGAGACTCCGACGCCGACGTCGACCAGCACGGCGACCATCGTCAGAATCGGGAGCGTTACGCTGGTGACCCCGAGACAATGCAGCGCGGCAAGATTATTCTTGCTGCGCAGAATCCCGAGCACCGAAAGCAGCGCAAACATGAACGCGGCAAACAGAATCACGCCGGACGCAATTTGACGTGCCACTACAGCCAGCGCTCCAGGAAATGCCCGTACGCGATCGTCCCTCCGATGGAAAGCAGTGCCAGCGCGACGCCGACGTCGGCAAATTCTTCCGTTGCGAAAACGATCGAAAGCAAAACGATCTGCGTGGAAACGAGCATGCCCGCGAACTGCAGCGCGATGAGGCGGCGTACGGTATCGCCCGAGACGATAATCCAAACCGCAACCGCCAAGGGAATGAACAGGAGTTCTGCACCGAACAGCAGCCCGTTGAACGTTTCCGGAACGTTCACAGCGGCCACCGCTCCGATTCGTTCGGCTGCTCCCCGGCTACCAGCTGATGAATGAGCAGCGTGCCGCGCGGATCCACTTCCGCGACCATGGTGTTCGGCGCGGCACACGTTCCGAAGATCACCAGCGCTTCGCGCCCCACGTCGAGCGGATTATCGTGGTCGCCGGGGTCGTACGGAACCCGTTTGAGCATGCCGACGAGCTGCTCGCCTCTTTGCAGCGCCCAAATGATGCGCGCGCTTACCAGCAGCGAGTCCCGGATCATCGCGGAGGGCACCTTCGACAAATGCGCCAGCCATCGCCAATAGACGCGTATGTCCGGCTTCGCGTTCTGCAATGCGCCGAAAACGATCAGCGTACAGAGGAACGCGATAATGCCGGCGGCAACCACTTCGCTTGCCGTTTGCGTCACGAACTCGATGATGTAGGCAGCGAAAATTGCAAACCACCAGAGCACCCAGCGCATCGGTCGTACTATACCCGAAATGAACATCGAAGCTGCCGCGAACTACCACGAGCGCCACAAACCGCAAGCACTGATTCTGCGTTGCGGAAACCGGACGCTATTCGAGCGCTACGACGGCGGATTTTCCGCCGCCGGCGCGCATGCATTGTACAGCGGTACGAAGAGTTTCTGGGGCGTCACCGCAGTGCTTGCGCAGCGCGAACGCTTGCTTTCGCTCGACGAAACCGTTTGGCAGGGAGCTACGATTCGCGAGCTGCTCAACTTGACTGCGGGCGTGCCGTTCGGCGGCCTGGGCTCCGCAGTTCCAACTTACGAAAAGGCGCTTGCCTCCGAACGGCGCGCCGCGCCTGGAAGCCGGTTCACCTACGGCGGTATCCCGCTGCAAATCTTTGGGGCGATTTTCAGCGAACGCCTCAAGCCGCTGCACATGACGCCTCACGAGTATTTGCACGCGCGCGTGCTCGATCCGAACGGCATCGCAGTCGCGTCGTGGCGCACGCTGAAAGACGGCACGCAGCCGCTTCCGACGGGAGCATCTCTGACGGCGGAAAATTGGGCGCGCTACGGCTCGTATGTCTCGCAGAGCGCCGGCGAGTTTGCTGAATGTTTCAAGGGTTCGCTTGCAAATCCGCGTTACGGCTTGGGATGGTGGCTTGCACCGCCGGCATCTCCCGCCGGCCTGTTTTACGCGAGCGGTTCCGGCGGTCAGGCAATGTACGTCGTTCCGTCGCAAGAACTCGTCGCCGTGCGCTTCGGCAACGGCGGGTCGTTCAATCACGAAGTATTCTTGAAGCGCTTGTTCGGCGCTTAAGCGCTCGCCAGATCCTCGAGTGCTACGCGATTGGTGCGGATTCCGAATGCGCCTATCGTTATCGCGACGACGAGCATGGCAAGCGCAATAACGGAAAATACGCCGAGCGTCCCGTACGAGCGCAGCACTGCGGCGATGATGAAGCCGACGAAAATCGAACTGAAGCGACTCCAGGAGTAGACGAATCCCACGGCTTGCGCGCGAATGCGCGTCGGATAGAGCTCGGCCTGATACGCATGGAAGGCACAAGAGAACCATGCGTTCGCGAGCGTGACGATGGTACCGAATGCGACGACGACCGCCGCCACGCGGGATTGCGCGAAGAACAGTCCCGCCGCTGCGATCACGAGCGCGAGGACGACGATTTGCCATTTGCGCTGCCAGCGATCGGCAGCCAGCATCGCGATGAGCGGGCCGGCCGGATTGACGATCGCGATGATGAACGAATACTCGAGCGACTTGGTGAAGCTCACGCCGCGGGTTGCCAAAAATATCGGCACCCACGACGTGAATCCGTAGAATCCGACCGTCTGCGCAAGATTGAAGACGACCATCATGGCGGTTCGCGCACGATAAGGGCGGCTCCAAATTGCGCTCCACGCATGCGCGAGGTCGTGGCGCTCGTTCCGTTCTCGCGCCTCCCGCCAGCGGTGCGACTCGGGAAGTCCGCGGCGCAAGAACCACACGACGACGCCGCCCAGTGCGCCGACGAGGGCGACGTATCGCCAGCCTGTAAGGCCAAAATACGAATGTGGAATCAGCAGGTACGCGAGAAACGCCGCTACCGGAATGGCCAAGTAGCCAATGAATTGAGAGACCGCAATCCAGAAGCCGCGCTGTTGCGCCGGCGATATTTCGGATATGTAGGTGTCGATGGTGACGAGTTGCACGCCGATGCCGAGGCCCGCGATAAAACGCCATACATCGATCGCGGCCGCGCTGTGCATGAACGCCATGACGAGTGTTGCCGCCGAATACCACACGAGTGAATACGTGAACGTCGCCTTGCGTCCAAACCGATCCGATATCCAACTGAAGACGAGCGTGCCGAAGAACATGCCCGCGAAGCCGGCCGCGACGAAACTCGCGAACCCATAAAGCGCGAACGCCGACGGCGCCGTAGCCACGAACAGCCCTTCGCTGATCAGACCGAGGGAGATATACGCCGTCATGAAAAGGTCGTAGAGCTCGAACCAGCCGCCTGCGGAGATTCGCAAAACCGCGTTTCGCACGTTCATAGGGACCGGTGTACGATAGTGGCCTGCGCGATTCCTGAAAAATCCGCTCAGGGTGACAACAAAGCCGGTACGCGTCAGCGCACTTGCGCGTCACCCTTGATGCTGCCCGCGTTCGCGGCCTTCAGCGCTTCGGCGAGCGGGCTCAGCGTGCTCGCGACGTACGTGTTGTACTTTGCCATTGCGGCGTTGTATTCACGGTCGAAGCGAGCCGCGTACTCTAGCAGCGCCGGCGTGGGCGGCGTCGCCGCCCCGAATCCGGCTCGCGGCAAATCCTCACGCAATTCACCCGGCCACTGAATCGAGTCTTCGCCGTTTTGATAGTTTGCGGTGAACGCATGGAAAAGCGCGTCGCGCGCATCCATCGCGCTCTTCACGCGCGCCAGGAGGGCGCTGTTGCCGCTCTTCGTAAGGGCTTGCTGCGCGCTCGCGAGCGATTTCGCTTGATCCGTCAGGTTGTCGAGCACCTCGTCGATCTTGCCGCTGATGACCGAGTACTTCTTCGCGAAATCGTAAGCTGCAACGAGTTGCGCGTGCGTGTACGTGTTCTTCGGATCCGGGCGCACCTCGAACCATTGCGTAAGCGTCTGGCCGTTCAAACGAATGCGCGCGCCGTATCGTCCGGGCACGACTTCAGGTCCGACCTTCGCGCCCTGGAACTCCTTTGCGCACGAATTGCATAGCGGCGGCGCGTCTTCGTGGAAATTCCACACGACGCGATTGACGCCGGACTCGTTCGTCACGCCGGCGCCCGCGCCGGGCCCCTCGTACTCATTGTAAGCTTCCGCTTTCGGCGCTTGCTTTTGCGCAGCGATATGCCGGATCACGTGCCCGCTCGAATCGACGATCTCCATCGACGGCGCCTCCGCTTGCGCCGAGCTCTGGTAGAAGTCGATCACGGCACCGTTCGGCGGATTTTGGCCCGCAAAATCGGTGTACTGGCCCTCGTCGTTTGCGTGGTAGGTGTATTCGTACGCCTCGCGCGGTTTGAAGAGCATTGCGCCCGCGCTTTGCGCCTGCGGCAGCCGTTGTATCGACGAGAGATCGTCCAGAATCCACAAGTCGCGACCGTGCGTCGCAATCACCAGGTCGTTGAACTCGGGCTGTTCGCGAATATCGCGCACCGAAACGGTCGGCAGATTGAGTTTGAAGTTCGACCACTGCTTCCCGCCGTCGTATGAAATCCACATACCGTTCTCGGTTCCCGCAAAAAGCAGGTCGCGATTGCGGTCGTCCTGGCGAACCGTGCGCACGTATTGGTCCGCCGGCAAGCCGTCGACGAGCTTGGTCCAGGTCTTGCCGTAATCGTGCGTCACGAAAAGATACGGTGCGTAGTCGCCGCTCCGATGGCGATCGACGTTGGCGTATGCGGTCGCCGCATCGAACGGCGACGGCGCAACCGTCTCGACCCGGCCGTACGGCGGCACGCCCGGAATCGTGTGTTTGCTCCAATGCTTGCCGTCATCGGTCGTCACCGAAATGACGCCGTCGTCGGCGCCGGTCCAAATCTCGTCCTTGCGAGCCGGCGAGCCTTCGATGTCGAGCAGCGTGTCGGAGTTCTCCGCGCTGGAAACGTCGAGCGCAATCGGACCGCCCGACGGCTGCTGGTGCGATTTCATGTTGAGCGTGAGGTCGGGACTAATCACGGTCCAGTGCACGCCGCGATCCATCGATTGGAACACGACGTTACCGCCCGCCCACAAAATATGACCGTTCCACGGCGCAAACCCGACGGGCGAATCCCAATTGAAACGATACTTCGCGGCATACAGATCGAAGCCGTTGCGCGAGAAATCAAAATACGGAATGACGAAGCGCGAGGTCTGCGTCGCTTTGTCGTAATCTGCCAGCCGCTCTTGCTGCAGCGTCGCCAAGATATGATTCGGATCCGACGGATCGGGAACCGCCCACATGCCGTCACCGCCGATGACGTTGTGCCAGTAGCTGTTCAGAATGCCTTCAGGATTTTGCGAGTTCTCAGGCCCGCAGAAGCCGTTGTTGTCCTGCAGCGGCGCGCAGACCCAATACGGATTCTCGTGCACCGAAATGCCGACGTGATACACCTCGCCGATCGGCAGGTTGCGCGAGTCGGACCAGTTCTTGCCGCCGTCGAGCGTAATCGCATAGCCGCCATCCTCACCGATGATCATGCGGTTCGCATCGTTGCG
The DNA here is from genome assembly GCA_035294905.1 of Vulcanimicrobiaceae bacterium. Taxonomy (GTDB): domain Bacteria; phylum Vulcanimicrobiota; class Vulcanimicrobiia; order Vulcanimicrobiales; family Vulcanimicrobiaceae; genus DATGJX01. The sequence goes on from DATGJX010000057.1 coordinate 10,873, forward strand.
CGCGATCCACATCGCGTGAAAATCGACGTGCACCGGCTGCGCGATGGCCTTCCACTTCACGCCGCCGTCCGTGCTCATCGCCAGATCGTTCGAGATGCCGTAGACCTTGTTTTCGTCCTTCGGATCCACGCTGATGTGCGTGAAGTAAAACGGCCGCTGATCGGCGATCGTGTCGGCCGAGACCATCTTCCAGTTCTGGCCGCCGTCGTCGCTGCGCCACACGATACCGCCCTTCGCCTCGATCAGCGCGTAGATGCGTTTCGAATCACTCGGCGCGATTGCCACGGCGCTGCGTCCCATGATCCCGGTGGGCAAGCCGTGCCCGCTCAGGCGCGTCCACGTTTTTCCGCCGTCTTGCGAACGCCAGATGCCGTCATCGGGTCCGCCCGAGTGGAATGTCCACGGCTCGCGGCGGAACTGCCACATGCTCGCGTAGATGATGCTCGGATCGTTCGGGTCCATCTCGAGTTCCGCCGCGCCGGTTTGCGGCCCGACGTAGAGCGTCTTACTCCACGTCTTGCCGCCGTCATCGGTCACGTACACGCCGCGCGCGCTGCTGTCTTTGAACGGATCGCCGAACGCGCCGGCGATCACGTGGTCGGGATTTTTCGGATCGACAAGTATGCGCGAGATGCTCCACGCATCTTGCAGGCCGTTGTTCGTCCACGTCTTTCCGCCGTCCGTCGTTTTG
>DATGJX010000058.1:0-46063 GCA_035294905.1 Vulcanimicrobiaceae bacterium
GAAGAAGTGGACCGGATCGTCGGGCTGGAACTCGGCGCCGACGACTACATCGCCAAACCGTTTTCTCCGCGCGAGGTCGTCGCGCGGGTGCGCGCCGTGCTGCGCCGCGTCGGAAAAACGAACGCACAAACCGACGAGAACCTCAGTCTGGTGCGCGTTCGCGATTTGGAAATCGACCAAGCCGCACACGAAGTGCGGATGAACGCCAAGCTCGTGCCGGTAACACCGGCGGAGTTTCGAATCCTGAGCGTGCTCGTGCAAAATGCCGGGCAAGTGCTCACGCGTTCGCAACTGCTCGATCTCGTGCATGACGACGGCAGCATCTTCGAGCGCACGCTGGATCGGCACATCAACAATCTGCGGCGCAAAATCGAACCCAAACCGGACGACCCATCCTACATCGTCACGGTATACGGAGTCGGGTACAAGTTACGGAAAGACTGATGCAAGATCGCCTGCTGCATGCCTTGGATTTGGGTTTGCGCGGCGACTGGAGCGGCGCCGCGCGCAGCCTGGACGGTCTCGACGATCCCGTAGCGTCGCGGCTTGCGGCGTTTTTCGCGCAGCAGCAGCTTCGCCAAGCCGAACGCGCGGAAGTGCAGGCCGTTGCGCGCCACGAACTCGGGAATGCGATTGCCATCGCTCAGGCCAATCTGGAAGCGCTGGTCGACGGCGTCCTACCGGCGACGCACGAGCGGCTCACCGCAATTCGCGACGCGATGGCCGCGTGCGGCGTGATGCTTGAAGACCTGAAGAAGCAGACCCGGCCGTGATCGCCGCGCGCTCGTGAACGCGCCGAAGACCGTTCCGCCGCCGTCGATCGCGCTCTCGTTCTTTGCGACGGGAATCGCCACGCTGGGAGCAACTCTTGCCTGGTCGCTTGCGGGAAATCTTTCGCCGCTGGCATTGCTTCATCTGCTCGTCGTCGGCGTATTCGCGATGGTTGCGATGGGCGCGCTGTATCAATTCGTACCTGTCGTGGGCATGTCGCCTCTGCGCTCGACGCGTCTGCCGTTTCTTCATCTCGGGCTCGCAGGTACGGGAACGGTCCTGCTTGTTTACGGCTTTCAGAGCGGCGAGTTCCCATACGTCATCACCGGCGGCGCGCTCCACATCGCCGGCGCGCTGCTCGAAAGCTTCATTTTAATAGCGACGCTCTGGAAGCGGCAGGGTGCCGGCATGCCTGCGCGATTGGCGACGGTGGCGTTCGCATGGTTCACGGCAACGGCGGCAGCGGGCATCGCGTCCGCGACCGGTACGCTTACCGCGGGAACGCACGCGACGATTGGTCTGGCCGGCTTTTACGGCACGCTCATCACAGCGGTAACGTTTAGATTGCTGCGCATGTTCGAGCGCATCAACGTCGAACCGCGCGCGCCGCTGCGCGTTATCGCCGTGACGATCGCAGCAATTACGGCAGCCGTTACTCCGCGCACCGGGAGCATTCTGCTTGCGGTCGTCGCGGGATTGCTGCTTGCCGATCTTTTCGATATCGCGCGCAGGCGCAACCCGGCCTATCAGCCGGAAACGCTGCTCTACGCGCTGCTTTCGATGCTCGGCGGCTTGCTTGCGGCGGTCGCTGCTGCGTACGGGATGTGGTTGCAAGCGGTGACGGTCGCGGTTTGGTTCTTCGCCGGCGGGGCCGTCGTCGGGCACTCGCAGCGCATCGTGCCCTTCATCTGGTGGATCAGGAGATCGAAGATCGAAGGCGCGCGAAATATTCCGAACCTTGGGGAGATCAACAGCTCGGCGCTAGGGTTCGTCATCCTCGTGTTGTGGACGGCTGCGGGCGTGTGGTGGTTGTTTACGCCATTTGCGAGAGCGCCGGCAGCGGTGGGACTTGCCGCCTGGGCGGTGCTGGCGCTGCAACTTGCGCGGCCCTTTGTTCTAAGGAAGCGGGTGCCAGCCGCGTAGTCTTTTCGATTGCTTGGGGCACAACGGTTGCGGTGAGCGTTTCCGTGGAATTGCTGCGCGACAACGTGGAGCCTGAGGACATTGCCATCTTCAGCGGCTTTACGTTGTCCGCGACGTTTTGGCTGCTGCTCAGCACACTCGTCGGCGTTCTCATCAGTTTCAAGTTTCCGTATCCGGATTTTCTGACCAGTCCGTACCTCTCGTTCGGGCGCCTGCGCGCAATTCATACCAACGATACCTTTTACGGTTGGGCGTCGGTGGCGCTTTGCGGCGCCGCGCTCTACGTTGCAGCGCGCACATCCGGCGTTGCGCTGCGGAAAAAGCGATTTGCGTGGGCGGGATTGATCCTGTTCAACCTGGCTGCGATTTGCGGCACGACAACGCTGGATTTGGGAATCAGTCACGGCAGCCAGGAGTACCGTGAGTGGGTGTGGTGGGTGATCCTGCTGTTCCTCGCTGCGCTGGTTTGCGTCTTCGTTTGCCTGGTAAGCACGGTGGCACGGCGCGTGGAGCGCGAAATCTACATCTCGAATTGGTATACGATCGGCGCGTTCGTTTTTACGATTCTCCTCGGCATTACAGCGTACGTGCCCTCGTATCAGTACGGCATGGGTCAGGTCGCGGTGCAAGCGTTCTACATGCACAACGCCGTCGGTATGTGGTTCACGTTTCTCGCGCTCGGCGTCACGTACTACGCTCTGCCGAAACTGCTGAACCGGCCGATCTATTCGTATTCGCTGGGGGTGCTCGGTTTTTGGACCAATCTGTTTTTCTACCCGATGATCGGTGCGCATCATTATGAGTTCACGCCGCTGCCGTGGTGGTTCCAGACCCTCGCAATCGTCTTTAGCGTGGGCATGCTCGTGCCGGTATGGGCCGGTACCGGAAATTTCTTTCTCACGATGCGCTACTCGTGGGAAACGGTGCGTCGCTCGTATGCGCTGCCCTTCATCGTCGTCGGTGTTGCGTATTACTTCTTGGGTTCGACGCAAGGCACGGTCGAGGCATTCCGCGGCCTGCAGGCCCTTTGGCATCTCACGAGTTACACCGTCGGTCATTCGCACGCGACGATGTATGGATTCATCACGTTCATCGCTTGGGGCGCCATCTACGCGCTGTTGCCGCGTGCGACCGGAAAACGTCCGTCGCTGCTCATTACGGGATTGCATTTCTGGCTTGCGACCGTCGGCGTAACGGCATACGTGGTGTTCCTGTCGGTCGGCGGCACCGAGCAAGGCATCACCTGGGCCTCGGGCAATCCATTCATCGCGTCGGTCGACGCCGCCGCGCCGTATTGGGTTGGGCGCGCAGCCGCCGGCGTCGCGATGTTCGCAGCGCACCTGTTCTTTGCGTACAACGTGTATCTCATGACCTTTGCACCCGGTCGTGAAACGTTGCGATACGAGCGCACGCCGCAGCGGGTGTCGGCGTGAATCAAGGCATGAACAACGTGTGGACGCTCATCGCTGCGTCGGCGATCATCTACGGCGCGTTTTGCATCGCCATGGGAGTCGTTCCGGGAGTGGCGATGTCGCATTTGAAACCGCTTCCCGGCGCGCAGCCGCTAAACGCGCAACAAGCGCGTGGGCGCGGCATTTACGTTTCCGAGGGATGTTCGTACTGCCACACGCAAAACATCCGTCCGCTTGCGCAAGATAAGGTCTTCGGCCGTCCGTCCGTCGGCGAAGATTACGTGTACGACACGCCGCAGCTGCTTGGAACCGAACGCACCGGGCCCGATCTCACGAACATCGGACTGCGCCAACCGAGCGACGTATGGCAGTACATCCACCTGTGGGACCCGCGAGCGGTGGTGCACGATTCCATCATGCCGCGTTATACGTGGCTGTTTGAAGTGAAGAAGAACGCTGATCCCGGAGACATCACCGTGCCGGTACCGCCTGGTTTCGCTCCTTCAGGCGAGGTTGTCGTCCCCTCGCCGCAAGCACAGGAACTCGTAGCCTATCTCAAATCGCTCAAGCAGGTCCCGCTCCCGGGCGCAGGTGCCAAATGATCGGCTGGATCATCGTGATCGTGGGAACGGCGGCGACGCTCTGGACGATTTGTGCCGCGATCTATTGGATTCTTCGGCCGGGTGAAACCGAGCCGGATCATCCCAAACGAATCATTTTGCGAGACGATCGTTGATGGACGTCGAGCCCGTCTCGGTACGCGTCTACGTCGACGAAGACGACGAGCCGATCGCGACGTATCGGCCGCCGGCACGCGTGCATTTGGATACGCGCACGCTGGCGGACGGCGAGCATGTGCTGCGCATCGAAGCCGTCGACGCGGTCGGCAACGTCGGCGTGCGGCGCATTCCATTCGTGGTTGCGAACGGACCGGGTATTACGGTTACGGGTTTGCGCGCCGGTTCCCGCGTGCGCGGCGCAATCGACGTCGACGTGAACGCATTCAGTGCGGAAGAGCCGTTCGATCCCGGGCGCGCGGAATCGCCCGGGCCGATTCCGGTATGGACGTGGGTGCTCATCGTGATCATCGGTGTGTGGGCGATGTGGTACGGGTTGGAGTATTTCCCCACGCCGGCCGCGTTCGCGCAAACGCCTACCTATGCGGCGAATCCGGCGATTGCCGCTGCACTCGGAGCGCCGACGCAAGGCCAAACCGGAACCGCAGCGCCCGTACCCGCGAACGCTGCCGTGGGCAGCAAGAACGTTGCCGGTTTCGACTATTCGTCACTCGGCGCACAGGTGTTTTCTTCGAACTGCGCTTCTTGTCACGGCGATTCGGGAGCGGGCACGCCTGGTGTCTTTCCGCCGCTCGCAGGCGACTCGATCGTCAACGGCAGAGACGCTGACGCGCACGTGAAGATCGTGCTGCACGGCCTCTCGGGCAAAACGATCGGCGGCAAGACGTATGCTGCGCAAATGCCCGCATTCGGCGCGCAACTCACCGACGCGCAGATTGCCGCCGTCATCGATCATGAACGCACGTCGTGGGGAAACAACGGCCCCACGATAACTCCGGCGCAGGTCACCCGCGACCGGTAGCGCGAACGCGTCATTGCATGGGGATTGCGCTGGAAGTTCATCTCGGCTTTGCGTTTTTCGTGTTCTTGGCCGCGCTATTCGTGGGCTGGGTGCAAATGGGGCGCCGCGCGATGGCCGGCATCATCGGCATTCAAATCCTCATCGGTGTGATCGTTGCGGCGTGGGCCGGAATCGCGCACATTCCGCTGCCGGGCACGTTGTGGGTGCACATCTCCGGGGCGCTGATCGCGATGTTCGCATACATCGTCGGCCGGCGTATCTTCGACCGCTCACCGGACTACGTGATTCCGGCAGTCGCGATGAGCTTGCTCGGGTTCATATTCGTGATTCTGACGATCGCGTACGGCCTTTCTCTCGTCTATCCGCGCAGCTGAATCGCCGGAAGACGAGTAAAGGCGGGCACGCCGCATTTGCCGAAGCTTTGGGCCCGTGAGAACGTCGCGGGCTTTTTACTGGATAATCCTCCTGGTGATTGCCGCCCTTGCATCGTGGTATTTCACGACGCACGGTCGCAGCCCGATCGGCGATCACATCACCGTTTACTACACCAAAGTCGACGGCACAACGGAGGTGCCGTGGACCGTATCGATGCGCCCGCAGCTGTCGGGTGAGAGCGTGGCGGAGCATCTTCGCAACACCGTGCTCTACGCCGCCACGCAGGCCGTCGCCGGTCCGCCGGGCGGAGTTTCCGCGATTCGATTTCCGCAGGGAACCCATCTGCTTTCCGCCGGCGTTAATGATTCGACTGCAACGGTCGATCTTTCACAAGAGGTGAAGAACCAGTCGTCCGGCGTGCTTGGTGAAAGCGGAGCATTCAAGTCGCTGGTATGGACGCTGACAGCGCTCCCGGGGATCACTCAGGTCGCGGTTCGCGTTCAAGGACAAACGCTGGACACGTTGCCGGGGGGGCATCTTGAACTTGATGAGCCGTTGCGCCGTTCGGATTGGTAGCATCGCGCTTGTACTGCTCGCGCTGATTGCAGTCGTGCAATCGCCGGCGCGCGCGGACGATCGTCTCGTGCTGCGCCTTGACGGCAACCCAATCGTTCTCACCCACGTTCGCACGCAGGGTTCTGCCCGCGCCGTCGCCGCGGACGATCCGGGCGTTCAAGCGCTGCTCGATCGCATCGGCGCAACCCTTACTTGGCAGCCGGGCCAGCGCTACGTGCTTTTCACCACGGCCGAGCCGGTCGTAGTGAGCTTCTCAATCGGCGACGCGCGCTACGACGTCGGTCCGGTCAGCGAAGCGGCGCCCTTCGCGCCGTTCCTTTGGGACGGTCATCCGTACGTGCCGCTGGACGAATTCATCCATGCACTGGACTTCGCCGTGAAGCCGGACGGTTCGCAGCTCGTGCTGCAGCCGCAGCTCGCTTCACTCGACGTGCAGGCGAGCGGTGAAGGCGCAAAGCTCGTCGCGCACGCCGGCATGCCGATAGATGCGCGCATCGTCTCGCAATCGCCGACGAAGCTCGTCGTCGCGTTCGACGACGTAGGCAGCATGCTGCCGCCGTCACGCGCTGTTGCGGGCGGACCCGTGCAGCGCATCGACGTTCATACGACGGGAACGGTCACGCATCCGCAGACGCAAGTGACGCTCTTTCTCGTGCCCGGAACGACGCACTCTGCGCCGGGCACCGACGATCAGCGCGATTTCACGCTCGGCTTCAACGGCGTCTCGGGCACGCAAACGGTTGCGCAAAGCGCGCCGGAACCTGTCGAATCCGCCACGCCCGCGCCGCCGGACCAGCCGGTAATGCCGGCTTCCTCGCCAAGCGCACTCGTGCAAGTCACGGACGTGCAGACGCAGCCGCAAAACGGCAGCGTGCTCGTTCGCGTAAGCGTGAACGGGGATGCAACCTACGATTGGCATCGCTTGCGCCCGCCCGACAATCGCTGGTGGCTTGACGTGCACAATGCGCGCCTTGCAATTCCACCGCAAGACGAACCGGGCGCCGATCCCGTAACTGCAGTGCGCGTACATCAGGTCAATCCCGACACCGTGCGCATCGCGCTTTCGCTCTCGGACTTCGATTCGGTCGACGTCGTCCCGAACGCAACCGGCTTGACCATCACCGTCAATTCAACGATAGCGGATGAAACGAGCGTGCCGCATTCGGGTTCGGGAACCGTCGGAAGTGCGGCGGTCGCACAGACGTCGGGCGTGCCCGAAAACTGGAAATTCGCGCCGCGTCCGGCAATCACGCAGTACGTTGCGCCGAACCCGCGCCTGATCGTCATCGATCCCGGTCATGGCGGCAGCGATCCCGGCAGCGAGCACGGCGGCATAGTGGAGAAAGTCGTCGCCCTGCAGATATCCAAGCGTCTGCACGACATCTTGGTGGCGCGCGGCTGGCAAGTCATGATGACGCGCACCGACGATCGCGACGTGTACCAGCCGAACGATTCGGCGCACGACGAACTGCAGACGCGTGACGACATCGCGAATAGCAGCGGCGCCCGCTTGTTCGTGAGCGTGCACCTCAATGCGTTCATCAACGCCGGGCCGAACGGCGCAACGGTGTATTACTATAAACCCGGCGATCTCGCGCTGGCAGCGGCGGTCGACAAGCGCATCGCATCCGAAGTGAACGTCAAGAACGACGGCCTGGTCAAAGAGAAACTCTACGTCATTCATCATGCGAACATGCCGGCGACGCTCATCGAAGCCGCGTACGATTCGAACCCCGACGATCGGGCGCTGCTGCAAGATCCGCAGTGGCAAGAGCAGATGGCCAAGGCGATAGCAGATGGTATCGAAGATTACGCCGGCACGGCGCCTCCGGCATCTGTGGGAACCGGACAATAGTGCTGGGCGTCTTTGATTCCGGGCTGGGCGGCCTCACCGTGCTGCGCAGGCTGCGCGAACTGCTGCCGATGCACGACTTGCTGTATTACGCGGACCAAGCGAACTTGCCGTACGGAGACAAAACGCCGGGAGAACTGCTCGCGCTCACCGAGCAGAACGTGCGGTACCTCAACGGTGCAAGTGCGCAGGCGATCATCATGGCGTGCAACACCTCCTGCGCCACCGCCTCGGAGTTCGGCTGGCCGGACTCGTCCGCGCCGATTCTCGATTTGATCGAATCGGCTGCGATGGCCGTATCGGAAGGCGCCTACGCAAACGTCGGTGTGATTGCGACCGCCGCGACCGCGCGCAGCGGCGCCTATGCTCTTGCTATCGGCGAATTGCACCCCGGAACGCACGTGACGGAAGTCGCCGCGCCGGCTTTGGTGCCGCTGATCGAGGCCGGGAAGCTGCACGGCAGCGAGCCGCGCGCCGCGGTCGCCGCCGCATGCGCTAAACTTCCGCCCGAGATCGAGGCAGTGGTGCTGGCCTGCACGCACTATCCGCTGCTGGAAGGGCATTTCCGGGCGGTTCTTTCGCCCGAGGTGACGATCGTGGATCCCGCGCTCAAACACGCGGAGCGGGCGGTTCGCTTGGTTGCTAATTTGGGAATTATGTCGGGAAGCGGAACAACAATCTGCGTGACGAGCGGTAACCTGGAGCAATTCCGGGGAAATTTAGAGTCGATCGCAGGGGACTTGCACCCGCGGGTGGTTGCTGCATTTGAGGGCCAAGGTGTCGGAGCTGGAACTGAATTCGCTCGCGAGAGCGCTGGAGGCTGATTCCGCAGAGTTTCGCATATTTGCGAATGCGCTGCCGAATTTCGTTTGGCTTTCGCGCGCCGGCGGCAGCATCACGTTCTTCAACGATCCGCTGCTCGAATACACCGGCGTTTCACAGCGCGAAAGCTTGGAGGACGGCCTCTCAAAATTCGTTCATCCCCAAGACCGCGATGCGGCACAGGACCGTTGGCGTCAGTCGTTGCGCACCGGAACGCCGTACGAAGCGGAATTGCGGCTTCGCCGCGCGGATGGTTCTTATCGCTGGTTTCTCACGCGCGCGCTGCCGATCCGGGGCACCGACGGCAAGCTCACGCATTGGATCGGAACGTTCACGGACATCGATTCGCAGCGCCGAGCACGGGAGACCCTAAGCTTCGTCATCGATGCGTCCGGTCTATTCGCGTCGGCGTTAAGCTTAGGGCAAGTCTGCAACGATTTCGCGCGCCTTGCCGTGCAGCGCTTTGCGGATTGGTGCTTCGTCGTTGTCGTCGATCCGGTGGAGGGATACAAGGTCGCCGCGATCTCGCACCGCGATTTCGAGCGGGTCCATCACATCGACGAGTACCTGGAACGCTATCCCGTCACCGAGAACGAGCAGATCGATCGCTTTCTGCACGCGCCGCGTCCGACGCTGTTTCCGAAGCTGCCGGAAGACTTGCTGCGCAGGTCCGCTCGCGACGAGGAGCGCTACCGGCTGCTGCAGGAGCTGCAGCTCTACTCGGCAATCGTGGCGCCGCTGCGTCATAACGGCGATCTACTGGGCGGCATCATCATGTATTCCGGCGAGTCGCGGCGCTCGTTTACGCAGGACGACGTCGACGTGCTGGAAATGCTCGCGGACCGCGCCGCGGCGCGAATCCACACGATGAAGGTGCTGGACAGAGAGCAGCGTGAACGCCGCCGCCTGCAGTTTCTCGGCCGCGCCACTCAGGCCGTATATGAATCGTTCGACTTAACCACCGCATTCGGCAACCTTGCTCAGATCATCGTCTCGGAAGTAACCGACATGGCCGCCGTGTTCCGTCTCGAAGACGACGAAGTCGTACGCGTCGTTGGAACCGCACATCGCGATCCCGAAGCCGACGACGCGGTACGCTCCTTCGTCGGCATTCGCGTGATGCACGGCGATGCGGAGAAGCGGTTCATCAAATCGCTGCACGGGCGCAGGCCTCTCGTCGGAACCAGCTTCGAGCCGGGCTCTGTAGAGCGGACCGTGTGGCCGTACCTCTCCGAAGAGATTGCCTCGCTGCGGGTGCGATCGCTCGTTACCGTGCCGCTGTATTCGCGCGGTAAAGTGTACGGCGCCATCGTCGCGTACTACACCGAGGGCGGCCGCGAGTACAAACCGGAAGATCTCGAGTTGCTCGTCGAGCTTGGGCGCCATGCATCGGTCGCCATGGAAAACGCCGATGTTTTCGAACGCGAGCGGCGCCTATCCGAAACGCTGCAAGACTCGCTGCTGCCGCCCTCGCTGCCGCAAGTCGAAGGCATTACATTCGACGCCGTGTATTTGCCGAGCGCCGTAGAAGCGCAAGTCGGCGGCGATTGGTACGATGCGTTCAAGTTGGAAGACGGCACGATCGTGGTGAGCGCGGGAGACGTTACGGGACGCGGTCCCGATGCCGCGGTCATCATGGGAAAGACGCGTCACTTGCTTGCAATCGCGCCGTCATACGAGCGCGATCCGGCGCGAATTTTGGATACGGTCGAATCCGTCCTCGCACGGCGATATCCCGACACCATCGTCACGGCGTTCCTCGGATTCATTTCTCCCGATCACCGCAGTATTCGGTTCGCCAACGCGGGTCATCCGGCGCCGATCGTGCGTCGCGGCACCATCGTCGAAGAACTCCAAGCGGAAGGCCTGCCGATCGGTTTGCGCCATGAAGCCGAGCCGTCGCAGTCGCGAACGGCGGATCTGAGCGATGCGCGCATGCTGGTGCTGTACACCGACGGGCTGACGGAGTCGGGCCACGACGTGCTGCGCGGGACCCAGAAGCTGCGCGAGGTCGTTACTCGCGATGCGCTGCTTCATACGCATCGACCGGCGCGGTTTATCGAAGAGGCGTGTTTGGGCAATGCCGCAACGGATGACGTCGCCGTGCTTGCGCTCTCGTTCGAGCCCGGAATTCGCTGGTCGTTCGACGCCGAGAACGCGAAGGCGGCGCAAGATGCGCGCGGTGAGTTCGTCGAGTATCTGCGCGAGCAGTCCAGCGACGAAGAGGCCATCGAGACCGCGGAGCTCGTCTTCGGTGAACTGGTCGGCAACGTGGTTCGCCATGCGCCCGGCGCTATCGACATCGACGTCGAGTGGAGCAACGGGGCGCCGCGCCTGCACGTGCTCGACCGCGGTTCCGCTTTCGAGCCGCCGTCGCACCTGCCGAGCGATCTGCTCAGCGAATCCGGGCGGGGTCTCTACATCGTCCGCAATCTGAGTAAGCAACTCAACGTGGAACACGTGCCGGGTTACGGCAATCACGTGTCCGTGGAATTGCCTATCCGGCGCCTACCGGGCCAGCGATCGAACGTGGAATAGCCAGAAGAATAAATTGACGCTCGCTGCGGCCAAGGCGGCACCGGCGACGACTTGCCCGACCGTGTGCGCCTTCAAATACACGCGCGCCCAGCAGACCATCGGGATGAGAATCAAAAACGGCAACGGCTGACTCCCGTACAGCAGGCACAATGCGACAAGCGGCGCCGTGATGCCGAGCGCGTGCGTGCTGATCTTCCAGTAGCGCGTAATATATTGCACGATAATGGTCGAGAGCGAGTAGCCGGCCATCGTTGCAATGAGTAAGCGTGGGGAATGCGTCAGCCAAAGCGTAATGGTGCCGAGCAAATAGAAGATGACGAAGACGCCGAAGACCTTCTCGCGTTCTTCGCGCACGGACATGTCGAGGTCGGAGATGCGGTCGGTCGCGTAGAGCCAGAAAATGAAGAGCATCGGCGCGATCGACGTGAAGAACGTCGAAAGAAAGAGCAGCCACCAGAACTCTTCCGTCGTGCGCGAGAGAATGTGCGAGAGGATGACGAAGAGCGCGAGCGCCGTCAGAAACGGGTTGAAGATCGTCGAGAGAATGCGCGCCAGGTCGCGCCAAACGCGTCGATTTTTGAGCGGAACGGGCGTCAGGGGCGGGCGATGCTCGTGCACTCCGCTTGCTTAGGCGCGGGCCTCCGCTTGACCTATAGATGAAATCCCGATATATTGGAACCCAACATATCCGCCGCCCCGGAGGTTGCCGATGGCACGCGATCCGCGCTCCGTTTTGCCGCTCAATCCGCGCGCGTTTTACATATTGGTGGCGCTCGCCGCCGAGCAGAGCCACGGATACGCCATTGCGAAGAGCGTTGAAGCGGCGACCGACGGCGTCGTCCGTCTGACGGCCGGCACGCTCTATCCGCTCATTCGGCAGATGCTCGCCGACGGATGGATTGCGGAGTGCGGTGCGGTGCGAGATCAGGATCCGCGCCGCAGAATGTACCGCCTCACGCCGTGGGGCACGCGCATAGCGCAAGCAGAAGCGCTGCGGCTCGCGCAGGCAGTGCGCATGGCTTCCAAAAGCCGGCTGATCCCGGCCGAGGCTTTCGCATGAATCCGTGGCTGCGCAGACTGTTCGCCCTGCTGCTCTTCGCTTACCCGCGCGACTTTCGCACGTCGTACGCGCTGACGATGCGCGAGCATTTCGAATCGGAAACGCCCGAATGGAGCGGTGTTTTGCGCACGGTGTGGGATGTGTTGTCCGGAGCGACTGCCATGCGCGCGGAAAACGTTTGGCGCGATTTCATCTACGCCGTTCGCATGAACGCCAAAGCGCCGCTGTTTACGACGGTAGTCGTGGGCGCAATCGCGCTCTCCATCGCGACCAATACGGTCGCGTTCGCGCTGCTCAACGCCGTTCTGCTCAAACCGTTACCGTATGCAAATCCGTCGCAGCTGGGGTTTGTCTGGCAACGCATGACGGGGCCGAACGGACCGACGACAATGCCGCTTTCCAACGTACAAGTAGACGCCCTGGCGCAAGATTCGAAAATCTTTGCATCGGTCACGGCGAGCATGTCGCCCGACACAGTCGCTACCAACGGCGGAGCGACGTTGCGGCGTCTGCAGGTGAAAGCGAACTATTTTTCTACGCTCGGGGTGCGCCCGGTAATCGGTGCATTTCTAACGGACGGCGGCTCCGCGCAGCAAGCCGTGATTTCATGGTCCCTGTGGCGTACGCGGTTCGGCGGCGCCGCAAACGTGTTGGGCAAGACGTTGAAACTTCAGGGCGACCTCTACACGATTGCCGGCGTCGCGCCGCAGGGAATGCTGGATCCGACCCCCGACAGTCTCGTGCAAACCGAGGTCTGGACGAAGATCCCGCGCATGCCGAGCAGCTCCGGCAATCAAATCGTCGTCTTCCCCTTGGTGCGTCTGCACGACGGTGTGAGCTGGCAGGCGGCTCAAGCCGACCTTTCGCGCATTCAACACGCATTGAATGTCGCGAGCGGACCGTTTCCGGGAGTGCACTACTACACCGGTCCGCTGGACGATTCGCTCTTTAGCGGCGCGCGTTCGTTTCTTTGGATGGTATACGCGGCGGTTACCGGCGTATTGCTAATCGCATGCGCAAATGTTGCGAACTTGCTGCTCGTGCGCGGCACGGTTCGGGAAGGCGAATTTGCAACGCGCAGCGCGGTCGGCGCCTCCCCGCGGCGCATCGCCTCGCAGGTTTTCACGGAAACCGCCGTGCTTGCAACCGCGGGGGCGGCAATCGGCCTCGTCCTTGCATGGGCTGCCATGCCGTGGGCGCGAAGCACGATTCCGGGAGATTTCCCGCGATTGCAAACGGCCGGTATCGATTCGCCCGTGCTGCTTTACGTCGTCGGTCTGATTATTGCGGTTACGCTATTGACCGGCATGTTGCCGGCCTACAAGCGGCGCTCGAACAAGACCGGGAAGATGTCGAAGCACATCGGCCGAGCACTGGCCGTCGTCGAGATTGCCGTAGCGTTCGCCTTGACTGCGGGCTTCGGCGTGATGTTGCATAGCTTCGTTGCGATGACGAGCGTGCCGCTGGGTTTTTCGGCCCGAAACGTCTACGTGGCGAACATTCATCCAAACCGCGACACCATCTTCAGAACGCAGATTCCGCCGATATCCCACGCCGGCGTAGATCGCGAGATCGTTCGACGAATTCGAGCGATTCCGGGTGTGCTCGACGCGACTGCCGCAACGTCCGTACCGTTTCAGAATGCGTTTCGAATGACTATCGGCCTACAGGCAGGCTGGAACCGCGATCGGAATGGACCGCCGCTGATGGTTGGAGCCGTCCAGGTGGGCGCAACGTACTTTCAGCTGTTGCACATTCCGATGCTTGCAGGGCGAGGCTTCGCCGCAGCGGACTTTTCCGAAAGCACCAGCAGCGTCGCCGTCAATGAAACATTCGCGCACGAATACTTTCCGCGTGGCAACGTCGTCGGGAAGCTCATACGCGTCTCGCCGGGCGAGACTTGGCACGTCGTCGCGCTCGTCGGCGACACGCGTGCTTCGTTCAAGGAGGAGCCGCAGGCGACGGTTTATTTGCCGTTCAACGGCGGTTTCGGTCCGTACTTCGGCCTTGCACTTCGTACGGCCGGTCCGCTTCCGGGCCTCGCGGGAGAAGTCAAGCGCGTCATTAGTCGCACGGACGCCGGTGCGGGTGCGGTTGACGTTTCCTCGCTGCAAGATCTCATCGCGCAGAATGCGGCTGATACACGCACCGGCATGGAACTGCTCGGTGTGCTCGCTGGTGTAGCGCTGTTGCTCGCGCTTTGCGGCATCTATAGCGTCATCGCGTACGCTACTCAGCGCCGCTTCCACGAAATCGGCATCCGCGTCGCGGTCGGCGCGCGGCCACGGAACGTCATTGGCCTGATTTTGAACGCTGCACTCGTGCAAGGCGCTCTCGGCATTGCCGCCGGCCTGCTGCTCTTCGCTTGCACGGCACGTCTCCTTGCAGTCGAACTGTATAAGACTGCGCCGCTCGATCCGCTCGCACTCGGCGTGGTTATCGTCCTGATGATCGTGTGTGCGGCAGCCGCTGCGCTGGTCCCGGCCTGGCGCGCCATGCGCGTCCAACCCGCGTCCGCGCTGCGGTACGAATAGCTTTTACGGGGCTTGACTTCAAGTACGCTTGAGCATCTACCATGGCTTCCATGGAAGTGAAAGTGTACGGCTGCAACCACATCGCCATCGAAGTCGACGACGTCGAGAAGGCGGTGGCGTTTTACCAGGACGTCTTCAACCTCGAGAAGCTCGACGAAGGCGAGGGCGACGCGTTCTTCAAACTGGGCGAGCATCAGTTTCTCGCCATGTTCCAGGTCGCCAAGGCCCAGCGCGATCAGGTGCGCCACTTCGGCCTGATGGTTCGCGACGAGCAGCAGATCGCCGCCGTTCGCGAAAAACTCACGAAGAAATACGGGATCGAACTCTTGCCCCGGTTCCGCTGCGATTTCTTCGATCCGTGGGGCAACCATATTCAAGTCGTCGATTTGCACGACGAATCGATGGTCTGGCTTCTCCCGTATCAAGAAGTGCAGAAGGCCGGCATCGACTTCAATTCAGCGAATCGATCCGGAACAACCGAGCAAATGTCCCTAAGTGCTTCGGGTCGCCGATGACGCGAATGTTTCCGTCGGCAACGGCATCCGCGGGCTCGATCTCTCCAGCCATGAGCGCGCGCATCGCAGGACCGGCTTCGATCACGAGATCGGGCATGTCCAGTGGTCCAGGACCAGTTTCCAATTTCCCATCGGAAATTCGTGCGTGGATTACGATGTCGCCCGCGCGCAGTTCGTAGGAGGCTTTGATTCCGCGGGACGGCTGCGGCCGGAACGTCGCTCGAAGCGCCGAGATCAAGGAATCGGTCGTCACGGTTTCGTCGGGGCGCGGCTCCTTCAACGTCTTGGCGCCCCAGCGTCCGAGGGCCATCACGATGCTCTCCAGCTCGCGGCCGTATCCGGTTAGGCTGTAGGCGATCCCTCGCTCGGGCCGCGGTAGAACGCGGCGCTCGACGACTTGCGCCTCCTCGAGATCGTTCAGGCGCTTGGTCAAGACGTTGCTCGGTATCCCGGGCAGACCTCGCTGCAAGTCGCTGAATCGCTTCGGCGAGACCAGCAGATCGCGAACGATGAGAAACCCCCACCGCTCGCCGAGCACCTCCATGGCTCGGGCGAAACCGCAGTACTGCCCATAGCCCCGTTTATTCACTCTTTTATACTAACTAATTGTGCAAGCAAAAACAAGTGTTCACCGCATAAAGTTTACTTGCTTTTGTGAAGTCAGCGTGCTAACATGGTCTACGTCATAACGATGGAGGCAATCATGGAATCGTCCCTCGGACTCCAATCCGCCCGCCCTCGCGCCGCCGTGCCGGTCGCTCGCGTGCTGTACGTGCTGGCGGTACTGTTCATGCTGTTCGACGTTTTCGGAAAGTTCACGCTGCCGGCTGCGGTCGTCGACGCTTTCCATCGCCAGGGCATGCCGATCGCCTTAGCACCCGTCATCGGCGGCCTGTTGCTTGCCCTCGTAATCCTCTACGTGATACCGCGCACGTCGGTGCTCGGTGCCGTGCTGCTGACCGGCTATCTCGGCGGCGCGTGCGCGATAAACATGCGCGCGGAGTTCAGCGCATTCGAAACGCTGTTTCCCGTGCTTTTCGGCGTCATCGTATGGATCCCAATCTATCTGCTAAACGAGCGCGTGCGCGCGCTCATTCCGATTCGGCGTTAGGAGCGCCCAAAATTGCCATGTTCCCCGTAACATCCCATCCCTACGCGCTGCAGCTCGCGGCCCTTTGGTTCTCCTTCATACCGGCGTGCGCGATCGCGGCGCTGATCGTCGGCGCTCAATTCGAACGGCACAGAAAGGCCGTGACGATGCGAATCAGTTCCGCGCGAGTCGTGCCGGTACGAGCTCGGACTCGGGGTCGATGAGCTCTCGCAGCTTGCGCTCTTCGATCGAACCTTTCGCAGTAGGGATCTTCGACGTGAACATCGTGCCGGGCGCGATTGCGGCCGTGCTGCTCTGGCTCTATCTGCGCGAGGGTGCCAAACCGGTCCGCGAACCCATCGATGCCGGTGGGCTGGCATTGCTGATTGTCACAATCGCCTCGCTCCAATACGTCCTAGATCAGGGACAGCAAGATGATTGGTTTTCGGATCAACGGATCGCGACGTGCGCGATCGTCGCGCTCGCAGGCGCGGTTGCTTTCGTGTGGTGGGAACTCACGACTCGCAATCCGATCGTGGACTTGCGCGTACTTGCGCACCGGGCGGTCGCCGTCGCGTGCCTTACGATCGTCGCGAATGCCGTGGGCATTTTCGGCGGTGCGCTGCTGCTCCCGCAATTTACCGTTACGCAGCTTGGTTTCACGGAAACGCAGGCGGGCATGCTGATGGGTTTGCGCGCTCTTCCGCTGGTTTTTCTCACGTTTCCGATCGGCCGGCTCACCAACAATCCGCGGATCGATCTGCGCTGGCTCATCGGCGGCGGACTCTTGGTTCATGGAATCGGCGCTATCTGGCTCGCGCACCGGTTGACGACCGATTCCGATTTCGTTTCGCTCGTCGGCCCGCAGTTGCTCACGGGGTTCGGCATAGCGTTCATCTACTCGCCGCTGCTCGTCGCCACGCTGCGCGCCGTTCCGAAAGAAGGGCCGAAAGCGAGCGCGCTCGTGATTCTCGCCTTCCAGCTCGGCGGTTCGGTTGCTGCCGCGGCCGTGGTGACGATGGCGGATCGCCGAGAAATTTTCCATCAAACCGCGCTGTCGGCAAGCGCGAGTTTGCAGCGTCCGGAGATCGCCCAGTTCGTCGCGTCGCACCCGCATGCGGTGGCGCAGCTCACGCAGCTGGTCGTCTCCCAGTCCACCGTGCTCGCGTACGGCGACACCATGCTTGCCGCAGGGGTCTTCGTCGCGTGCTTCAGTCCATTCGTCGCTTTTTTGAAACAACGGCAAGGAACATGATCACGATCGATTTACCGCAAGAAGTTGCCGCGTCATGCCTGGAAATGGCGATCGCCCTGTCGATGCTCGCACACGAAGACGTGCGTCTCACACGAACTGCGTCGTTCGTGCATCGCTGCTACGTGCGCGCCGTCACGTCGACGCCAAATCAGCACACGCACGAGCTGCGCTGGCGCCGCTTCATCAACGCGCTGGATGCATACCTCGACCGCTGTTCGAACGCCGCGCCGGCGCTGGCGCACCGCATGCGCGAACTCGTCAGTGAAAACGGCGATCTGCTCGATGGAAGGGAGGCGATGGCATCGTGAAACGGTCCACACAGCAACGCGAATTCGAACTGCACGCATTGCGCCTACTGGTCGCGCGTCTCTAAATCAGCCCAGTCCTAGTTTTGCCGCATGCGATTGAACTGTAAGCGCTTCGTGCGGTCGCTGGAGATGTAGAACGCCGATGCGTCGTCGCTGCTTCGTATGAATTCGACGCGAAGTTTCAGCGGAAACCATGAATCCTGAAGGTGCGCGAACCACGCGTCCCCGGAAAGATGCTCGAGCGTGTACTCCGCAGCGCCGTATCGCGATCGAATGGCGAGTTTGCGCGTTCCATTGTTGGAAACAGTCGCCTGCGCCTCGCAGTCGGCATTCTCATACGTGCCGCAGCAAACCGCCAGGTCCGGCGCGTCTTTTGCAGAGTCGACACGGTGAAGAGTTGCGCGAAAGCCGCCTTGTCCGAGTTCAATTTCCTCGAGCGTTTCGTCGCCTTCCCTTCGAGCGGCGTGCAGCGTGATCCCCAACGAATACAGATTCGTCTTGAAGCCGCCGTCGCCGATTTCATAGAGCGGCTGCTCTCCCGACTCACCCTCGACAAAGGCGCGGTCGTCTTTGACGACGACCGTGACCTCGTCGCCGGTTTGTGCTGAATAGTACGTGCCGGCGAAGCGACGTGCGTTCGCGCCTTCGGCCGGCGCGAGCGGCAGCCCGAGCTTGCCTTCGAGAAGAACGTCGAGTACCCGGTCGGTCAATTCGGCCGGAAAGATGTCCGACGCATTGCTCATCATGACGACGTCGATGCCGTGATCCGGAACTTTGAGCAGCTGGCAGCGGCCGCCGAATACCGTTCCGCCGTGCTGGATCGTTCGGACGCCGCGGTAGTTCAGCTGCATGAGCCCGAAGCCGTATCCGTGCACGGTATTCGATCCCGCTGTAAGAAGCGTCTTCCAGGTAGCCGCGTTCCCGATGTGCGGCGCGTTCATATGCGCGAGCCAGCGCAGCATATCCTCGACGCTGGAGACGATCGCGCCGTCGCCGGTTATCGGAACGCCGAGTGTGCCGCGATGATACGAGCCGTCGGGATAACGCTGATGGAGGGTTGCGACGCCTTCTATCAGTTTCGTGTCGTTCGGTTCGAGTGCGGTCGCGGTCATAGCCAGCGGCTCAAAGATTCGCTTCGAAAAGAATTCGGCAAGCGGCATGCCGCTCAGACGTTCGATCAAAAGGCTAAGCAGCAGAAAGCCGCCGTTGCAATACAGCAACCGTTCACCGGGAGCAAAGTTCACCGAATGCTGCAGCATTTGCAGCTGTCTTGCACGCGGCTCCGGCACCCAGCGATCCATACTTGCCAACAGGCCGATGAGATCCAGATAGCAGCGCAAGCCGCTGGTGTTGGACATCAGCTTGCGAATGGCTACGCGATGTTGATATTCCGGCAGCTCGGGCAGATGCGTGCGAATGTCGTCGTCGATCGAAAGCAGACCGTCTTCCGCAAGCAGCAAGACGCCCAAGCACGTGAACTGTTTGGTCGACGATCCGATGTGCATGCGCGTGCCGACGGTATTCGGGCTGCCGTCTTCGACGCTGGAGAGGCCGAACGCGCGGCGGTATGTCTCGCGTCCGGTCTGCGCGATTCCGACCACGAGGCCGGGACCGGCCCCGCCGGCGTACTTCTCGAAAATAGGGTCCAGTTGTTGTTGCACGACGATATACTGTTGCGCGGAGCGATATTTTGCCTTCCGCGCCGAGGAAAGAGCGCGCCGCCGACGTAAGGGTAGCCGGGTGAGCCGTTCCCGCCAAGCCAAACGGCTGAACGTCTTCGATGCGACGCTCATCGTCATGGGCTGCATCGTCGCGTCGGGCATCTTCATGAACCCGTCGGTCGTCGCGCAGCGTCTGCATTCAACGGGGCTCATTCTGTTTGCATGGCTGCTCGGCGGAGTAGTCGCGCTCATCGGCGCATTCGTCTTCGCCGAACTGGCGTCGCGCCGGCCGGACGTCGGCGGCATGTACGGGTATCTGCGAGACGCGTATCACCCCGTACTCGCCTTCATGTCCGGCTGGACCGCGCTGCTTGTGAGTCAGAGCGGCGCGATTGCGGCCGTCGCGGTAACCTTTGCGACGTACGCGCATTTGTGGATTCCGCTCAACGTTCCCGAGTTGGCCGTCGCCGCCATCGTCGTGACGAGTTTCATCAACTGCCTCGGGCTTCGTGAAGGCGTCGGCACGCAAAACGTGCTGATGCTGATGAAAGCGGGCGCGATCGCGCTGATTATTGCCGCGGGTTTCTTCGGGCCCATTGCACCCGCGCACCACGCAGCTGCCGCGGCGACCGCTTCACCCGGCGCGCTTGCTGTGCTTGCGATGCTCGGTGCCGCGCTTATTCCGGTGTTTTACTCGTACGACGGCTGGCAAACCGCGCCGTTCCTCGACGGGGAAATGAAACATTCCGCGCGCGCGTTGCCGATGGGCTTGGTCATCGGCGTCATCGGCGTCGTGGTCATGTACGTTGCCGTGACCCTCGGCGGGCTGCGGATGCTTGGGGCTGACGGTCTGGCAGCGACGTCGACGCCGGCGACGGATATGGTGCGCTTGGTCATCGGGCGCGCGGGCGAAGGGGTCGTCGGCGCGTTCATTGCGCTCTCGACATTGGGATATTTGCAGACCGCTACACTCGCCGTTCCGCGGTTGTACTACCGCATGGCAAAGGACGGGCTCTTTTTCAAACAGCTCGCCTATCTCCATCCGAAGAGGCAGACGCCGGTAGTAGCCATCGTTCTGCAGTGCCTCGTCTCGATTGCGATTGTCGGTTGGGGCAACTACCAGCGCATTCTGAACTATGTCACGCCGATGGATTTCCTGTACATGGTGCTCGCCGCCGGAGCAATTTGGATATTCAGGCGTAAGGACGCGATGGGACCCGCCCCGGCGATTCGGATTCCGGGACATCCGTGGAGCACGGTGTTCTTTGCAGGCGTGAGCGCCGCGTTCGTCGTGAACGCGTATATCGCGTTCCCGCGCGATTCCGTAATCGGACTCGTAATCTTTTTCTCGGGCGTACCGATTTATCTCGTCTGGCGCCGCAGGGCCGCAACAACGCCGGTCGTAGCGGCGGCGGCAGACGCAAACTAAGGAGAATTATGCGCAGTTTCCGTTCCGCGAAAATCGTCGCGTTGGCTTTGTGTGTATCGCTGTTCGCCGGGATGCCGGGCGCACCGGCTGCTCAAGGACCGAGCATCGACGACGCCTTGCGGCAAATCGAGGCATATGCTCCGCAAGCGCTGCAAGATCAGGGCGCGCCGGGCATGTCGGTCGCAATTACGGATCGCACGCATACGTTGCGCATCATCACCGTCGGGTATGCGAATCTCGACGCAAAAACGCCGGTAACGCCGTCGACGCGTTTTCCAATCGGCTCGATCACGAAGGGAATGACCACGCTTGCGTTGATGGAAGCGCGCGATGAAGGCCGTTTCGACCCGGCACGTTCCCCGCAAACCTATCTGCCGTGGTTCTCGATACATTCCGGCGGAAAACCGATCTACGTGCACCAGCTGCTTTCACATACTGCCGGCATACCGGACGATTTTTCGATTTCTCCCGGTTACATGTATTCCGTTGCGGCGCTGCGCAACGCGCATACGATTTTTCCGCCGGGCACCAGCTGGTCGTATTCGAACGACGGTCTGGCAACCACGGGCGCAATCCTGAGCACAATCGACAAGCGTCCATGGGCGGAGTCGCTGCAGAGCCGCGTCTTTGACGAGCTCGGCATGACGCACAGCAGCCCGATATTTACGCCGGAAACGTTGGACGATGCGGCTCTCGGCTATGTGTTCGAAGATTCGAACATCATCACACCTGCGAATCCGAAGCTGATTGCATCGGTTCCGGGCGACTTCGTCGACCCCGCCGGTTCGGTGATATCGACGCCCGAAGACATGGCGAAGTACATGCGCTTGATCTTGAACGGCGGCGTGAACGATGCCGGCAAGCGCGTCATTTCGCAGTCGAGCTATCACCTGTGGACGACCCCGGACACCAACAACGGCAAGCTCGCGGGTGAAACCTCGCCGGAACTCGGCGAAGCGCCGCTGATGTATCAGCATTATGCGTACGGCCTTGCGGTGCACAAAGAAAACGGCGACACTATCGTCGCGCACACGGGCGGCATCGCGGGCTACACCGCATGCATGGAAAACGACGTCACGCGCGGTTTCGCAGCCATCGCCATGTCGAACTTGGTCGAAGCGCCGCTGCACCCGTGCGCCATCGTGCTCTACGCGATCAGCGTGTTGCAAGCGCAGAGCGCTGGACGGCCGCTTCCGCCCGTTCCTGCGGCGCTGGGGAATTACTTACAGCGTACCGCCGTAAAGAACGCTGCGGATTATGCCGGAACGTATACGGCACCGGACGGCACAGCATTATCAATCGCGGCCAACGGCGACGCGCTCTCGCTGCAGTCCGCGCAAGGCGCCAAAACGCTGTATCCGCGCGGAGGCGACACGTTTTACGTCGACGATCCGCGCTTCACAATCTTCGGCTTGACCTTTGTGCGCAACAAGGCGGGAAAGGTGGACGAGGCTGTTTCGGGTGGCCAATGGTTTGCCGGCGCGTCATATGCCGGTGCGCGCACATTTTCGTATCCGCGAAGCTGGGATGCGCTCATCGGCCGCTACGAAACGTTGGGAGTTTGGGGTATTGCCGGAGCAAGCCACGTCTACGTTCTCAAAGGACACTTGCTGCTCGACGGCGCGCCGCTCGTCGCGCAGTCCGACGGTTCGTTCAAGGCAGGCGGCTCCACCGTTCGCTTCGACACGCCGGCCGCCGGCAAAATGCAGCGCATGCGCATCGACGATTTCGACATGTACCGAATCGAGTTACCGTAACCCAGCGGCGGCTTCGTCGAACGACCGCAACCGCATTGTCATCGTGAGGTATCGAACGACCGCGAGCGAGCGGAGCGAGTCGAGCGGCGCCGAGCGTAGTCGAGGCGACTACTGCATGTGAGACCCGAATTTGGGTAAATCTCCAGCTCGTTAAACGCATTCAATCTGCGCGGAGGGTCGGCCGATGGCGAAGTTTCTCACGATTGGTTACGGCGATGAAGCCGGATACAATCGAACCCCGACGGCTATTCGCGACGCAGCGCATCGACAAGATGCCCACTTGCGCGAATCAGGTGCGATCATCGGCATAGCGGGCAACCCGTTCCAGGTGCGCAATCCTTTAGGCGAAGGAGTGCAGACGAGCCGCGGTCCGTTCATGCGCTCGGACCTGCCGATTGCGGGCTTTGCTCTAATCGACGCGGATAGCCTAGAAGATGCGATCAACGAGGCAGCCAAAACGCCGTGCGCGGTAGCACACGGCGTCGTCGAGGTCTGGCCCCTCGAAATCTAGTAGATTGTGCACCAGCGTGATAAATCAATAGCTTCCGCAACCATGACCGTGGCAATGTTGTGCGGTTGCCATAACGCTTCCGAACGCTCTGAGAAGCCAGGAGACAGCACGCCAAAAGGTGCGCGCGTGTTGCACTATGACTATGCCGGTGGTCGTAACGTCAGCACGCTAGCATTTGATGGTGGAATCGCCTGCCAGGCAGACGGCGTGCTTGGTCCAATGACGTTCAGTTCAGTGCCGCGATGTCGGCAAATCGGAATCCGCAGGCTTACGACCAGCGAGGCAAAGGTTCTCGCGACGATACTGCGCTACGCAACTTCCTTCACGTTACGCTTTACGTGGCTCGGAAGCAAGTTCATTGTCTATGATGCGATCTATGGAGTTTGTAACGGCGAATACAACGTGTTGAACGGTGATTGCAACGAGCCTACTCGCTCACGGACACGCTGTTCGATCACACGTTGGCGGGCCTGGATGTCGGGGGACGCCACCACCGTGGAAGCGTGAGGCCCGCCATTGGTCCGCCAAGAAGCGAATCACTAGTGCTTTGTCGTCCTGAAGGTTCGATACGTCACCGCAGGGCCTTGTCGAACCACCGCGAGCCCAGTCGAGGGCTGGAGATCGCTTCAACGGCTGGACGATCTTGTACCAAGCCGCTAGCTGCGGTCAACGCGCCGTAACAACACGAGTTGCGGCGGCGTTCCTTTTCTTGATGCGAGCGCCAGGATGTTGCCGTTAGGAGCGATATAGTACGCGGCGCTGATGTGCCAGCCACCGGCGACAAGTTCATCTAGAAAGATCAGGCGGCTTGTGTCATTCGGCCTTATGAGAAATCCGCGCGACCTGGCGGTGCCGACGATCGTACCGTCATCGGCGATAGCGAATGCCGTTCCTTCTGCGGCGCTCAAGCGAATAGGTTTGCCGTCGCGCCACAGCATGGGAACGCCGATCGACCTGAGCGTTTGCCGGTTGTCGCCCACCACATCGCCTCGGGCGTTCACGCTCCAGGCGATGCCAGCGCCGAGTACCGACCGGTTGTGTCCGATCCATTCGATCGCCTGCACGGGCGTCGAGCCGTTGCCGCCCGGAACGTAGCTATCATCGTATCCGACGGTTCTGTTCCCGGACATAGCCGTTATATTTCCGTCGCCTAATACGGTGGCATGCCGCGATCGATAAACCATCGCGACATTGAAAAGGTTATCGTCGCGCGCGTTCATCAGACTAGCCGGATCGAGGTACAAATAATCGCCGACGTAGCCGAGACCATCGTGAGGATCCGAAGCAGCGACCCAGACGTTTTGCGGCATCATTCCGGTAGTATCTGGAAGAGCGGGCCTCCATTTTGATCCAGTCCACTCAAAGGATGCCTCCTGCACAGCCCAGTACGCACCGCCAAGCTCGGCGTAGATCGCAACGACAGGTTCACCGCTCGCGGACAGTACAACGTTGCGAACCGCCATGAGATTCCTCGCGCTTGGGTCGACGAAAAACGGTGCCAGCACGTCCGCTGTCGGAAACGGCAGCACATGCATACCGTCACCGTCGATAACAACGCAGTCGGGGCTGCCACGGCTATCCTTCCGAGATTTCTGAACGACTACCGCAACGCGGCTGGAATCCAGAGCAACGGTCGGAGGGCGCCTGTAGAGAACCGGCTCCATAAGGGACTGGGTGGATGGCGACCACAGCTTCAAAGCGCTGTGCGGAGGTAGTGACAAAATCTGAACGCTGTATAAGACTGCAGCTAACATAATCTTCGGTGCGCCTTCTTTGCTAGCTCTGCCTCGTTTTTACGTCGGGTCGCGGCTCCTCGGGCCCGCTCCGAGCAAACACTACAGACCGTTGCAACGAGAATCGTGGTTAACCGCGAGCTCGTTCTAAACGCCTTTTTTTGTTGCGTAAGTGAGTCTACTTCGCTGAGGAAACGGCGTCAACTATTCGCCTCGACTACGCTCGGCGCCGCTCGACTCGCTCCGCTCGCTCGCGGTCGTTCGATACCTCACGATGACACGCGATAGCGAGCGGCTTTTACGACGAAGAGTCGCCTCGACTATGCTTGGCGCCGCTCGCCCTTCGATACCTCAGGGTGACAGCGCGTGGTCGTTCAATACCGCGTGATGACGAGCGGTTATCGTGATGCTGTGCCCGTCGTGGCGGTGTACGTGTATTTGTGCTGACCGTCTGCGGTGATGAGCGCGGGTTTGCCGTCTTTTTTCGTAATGACGAAGTTGAAAAAGCCGGCGACGCCGGGGTCCATCGTTACGAGAGAGATCGTGCCGTCGGCGTTCTTGCGCGAGGCCATGTGACTGCCCCACAGGCCGAACTGGAACCACGTTCCGCTCGCATCTTTGCGAACGTCGATGTTTCCGAGATCGGGGCTGTAGTAGTGACTCGCAAGTCCCGCAACGTCATCGGGCGCAGCCGGAAACGTCCACAACTGGCGCGTCTTTGCCGTTTCGGCTTTGAGGCTCGCAGCCGCGGCGGCAATCTGCTGCGCTGCTTCGGGCTTGCCGTCATAGAGCACTTCGAGCAGTTTCCGTTCGAACGGACCGCGCAAATACACGCCGCTATCCGAGTTCGTCAAAATCACCGCGCCGACTTTCGCGGACGGAATCGCGAACCAGTCGCTGTGAAAACCGATGAGATCGCCGCCGTGATGAATGACCGAGATGCCGAAGCGCTCGTCGTCCATCAGGCCCATGCCGTACCACTCATTCTCGCCGACGGGCACGGTGTGCACGCGGCGCTGCAAGAGATTCTTGGCGGACATGAAGCGTTTGCCGTTCGGCAGCACGCCTTCGGTGATTTCATTTTCCGCGTACTTGATCATGTCGTGCGGCGAGGACCACGCCTCGCCGGCTGGGCGATACGGTATCGCGATGTCGTTAATCGGCGTCGTGACGACTTTCGTGACGCCGTCGATGTTCTGACCGTGCGGGCTCGCGTGATCTTCGGAGAGCGCCTTCTGCATATCGAACGTCGTGCTCGACATGCCGAGCGGATTGAATATCAGCGTTTGCATCGATTTGTCGTACGCCGCGCCGAGCGGCAGGTTCGGATACTCGAGGTGTCCGGCGATAAAGCCGGCCGCCGACGCCATCGTGTTACTGTACTGGAAGATCTTGCCGTACGAGCTGGTCGGCTCCGTATGCAGAAGCTGCACGAAGGTTTCTTGCGGGCCGGTTTGCGGCGTCGTACCGAGAATCCAATCGAAGTCTTTGCGCGGAACGCCGGTGCAGGCGCAGATGAGATCGACGATGCGCACTTTCGCCGTCGTCGCCGGACTGCCCAAGCGGAACGACGGATACGCCTGCGTGACCAATTCGTTCCAATGCAGTTTGCCTTGATCCACGACGCGTGACATCATGAGCGTCGTCAAACCTTTCGTATTCGACGCGATCATGAAGAGCGTGTTCTTGTCGACCGGTTGCGGTTTTCCGAGTTCGCGCACGCCCAAGCCGCCTTCGTAGACGACCTTGCCGTGATCGATGAGCGCGAGGCCCACGCCGGGCACGTTGAGCTGTTTCATACCGCTTCGTACGAACGAGAGCAGCTCCGCAACGCGCTGCGGCGTAAGGCGATTCGCCGTGCGTCCTGCGAACGTTTCGCGCTGATAGCCGGCTGCGGTAAGGCTTGCACTTATTACGCCGACTGCTGCCGAGCGCTTATCGAGCGTGGCATCCGAACCTTGGACGAGCGCGACGGTCCACGCGTTTCCCGCACGCATTGCGGTGGCTTCGACCGTTAGGTGTTCGTCGGGAGAAGTCGTGTACGCGAAGCTGCGTATTTCGTCCCAGCCTGCGCGAGGCGCACCGGGCGTTGAGAGCTGTAAGGCGCGATGCATCGACGGTTCGTACAATTGCCACGCCTGCGCGACCGCGTGCGCCGCATCGGCCGCACTTCCAACGTCGACGATCGCGATGTGCGTGTCGCCTTCCGGAGCCGTCAGCACCATGACCTTGCCGTTTGACTGTATCGACCATTGCGTTGGAAGCGTGAACGTTGCGCCGGAGGCGGTTTTCTCCGGCGTATCGGCTGTCGCGGCGGTGCTTTGCGCCCGCGCCGAAGGCACCATGGTTGAGACCATGACCAGCATTGTGGTCGCGGCAAGCAGGTTTTTCATCGGCAAGATCCCTCACTGAGATGGCGCTGCAAGTAATCGACGGTCGCCGTGTCCGCTTTCAGAAACGACGCATGGCGTAAGAAACCGTGGATTTCGTTCGGAATGATCAGTTCACTGTAGTCGACGCGTTGTTTATCCAAGCGTCGAGCGAGATCGACCGTTTGATGAAAACGGACGTTGTGATCGTCGTCGCCTTGAACCAGAAGAACGGGCGAACGCCATTTCGGCACCGAGGAATCCGGCGAGGATTCCCAAGCGATCAGCCGTTCTTTCTTCATATCCTGGTTCTGATAGCGCGCGGGCGGGTCCGGAAGATCTTCGGACGTCGACCAGTCGTGCACGCCGTGCCAGTCGACGCCGGTGCAGAAAAGGTTCGAATTGCGCGCGAGTGCGAGCGCGGTCAGATAGCCGCCGTACGAGCCGCCCCAGATGCCGATGCGCTTCGGATCCACCGACGAGAGGCCGCGTAAATACGCGTTGCCGCCGAGTACGTCTCTGTATTCCGATGCGCCGGACGGTCCCCATTGCGCGGGGTGCGCGTAATCGTAGCCGTACCCGATGCCGAGCCGATAGTTCACCGACAACACCACGAAGCCGTGATTCGCCAAATACTGGTTTACCGCATAACCGTTCGTGTAATAATCCATGTAATGCCATGTCGTCAGCATTTGACGCGGCGGTCCGCCGTGAACGAAAATGACCGCGGGCATTTTGCCCTTTGTCATCGTGAGCTTGTCGAAGGACGACGGCACAAACAGTTGTCCGTGCGCAATGCGGCCGTCCGATGCGCGGAACGTTACGCTTTTCGGCACGACGAGCTGTGCGGTTGGGAAATCCGTGGGCAGGCGATTGCGGTCGATCGCGCGGGGCGCGCCTCCGCGCAATGAAACAATTGAAACCAGCGGCGGTTGTTTCGCCGTGGCCTCAAACACCGCAACTGCATCGCCGGTGGCCGCGGGGCTCCACTCACTGCCGGCTCCGTGCGTTACTTCACGCACGCGTCCGTTCGACACGTCGACGCTGAAGATGTGGCGCCGATCGAAGTCTCCCGGCGTGTGTCCCGTGTTTGCCGAATAGAACAGCGTCCGCCCATCGTGCGACAGCGCGGTGTCTTCAACCATAAACGCGCCAGGCGTGAGCAGCCGCGCCGCTCCTCCGCTCACTGGAACGGCATACAGATGCGCCCAGCCGTCGGCGGAAGAAGTAAAGGTCAATGCATCTGCGCTTGTCCAACGCAGCGATGGATCGTAGTCGTCGGGGAACGACGCCCGCAACGAGCTGCCGCTGCTCCAGATGCGCTTTGCATCGCCCGTGCGCGCGTTTCCGATCCAGATAGCCCACGGGGTCGCCGACCACGCAAAATCGGAAACCGGCGGCGGGCCGCCATTCCCAGGCGTGCGAATGAACGCGATGCGCGTGCCGTCTGGCGACCAGCGCGGCTCGACGTCTTGCGACGTGGACGGCGAAAGGAACGTGAGCGGCGTCGCGTCGTTCCGGAAAATTTCGATGAAACTGTGATCGGTGCGCGTCGAAACGAACGCGAGCGCGGAACCGTCGGGCGACCATTCCAAATCGGAGTCTTGCCCTTCGTCGAAAAATAACTTGTCCGGCTTGGCGGATCCGTCGAGCGGCGCCCATAGTACGGACTGATCCTGCGCGATGAACGCGACGCGCTTATTATCGGGCGAGATTGCCGGCGTATCGCCGTCTCCGAGTGCGATCGGTTTGGCCGCGCCCGTCAGCGCAACCGACCAAACTTGCATCTGCGGCGCGACGGGATTCCCCGTCGGATCGGGCGGAAATGACGGCGGCCAATTCGAGTCATGATCGCCGCCGCGCACGTAGACGACGTACTTCCCGTCGCGAGAGATTTTGAGGTTGGTGATCTCTTGGCCGTCGTCGCTGGTGTAGTTCGTCACCATGCGAGGCGTGTAATCGGGCGCGGTTGCTACGTAAACGTTACGCACGCCGCGTTCGTTGAGCACCCACGCGATCGTGCGTCCGTCGGCGCCCGCGACCAGATTGAGCGGATATGGATAGCTGAGGATGGATTCAATGCTGAATCCGCCCGATGCGGGTGCGGCATTAGAACAAGTCGCGGCGCTCAAAAAGAGCGCCGCGACCAGTAGGGTGTAACGAAGTTTCATCAGTGGTTAAAAATCCTGTACGAGGATGACGCGGAAGCTTGCCGGACCGTAGTTGCCCGAGGGCGTAGCGGCGGCATAGACCGGTTGGTACGCCCCCGTTAAGGGATTGACGGCCTGCGCTCCATTGACGAGCGGCAACGTATTGCCGTTGAAGAAGCCGGCGAACTTGTCCGAATACGCGCCGGTGAGATTATCGGCGGAGAGCTGCAGGCTCGTGCCGGTGTTGCCGATGCTCCAGCGAGCATTGGCCGAAAGCACGGTAAACGCCGGATGGTTGTAGCTGTTGTTGTTACCGAAGTACGTTAGGCCGAGGTTGTAATACTGGCCGGAATGCCCGGTCCAGTTGAGTTCGCCGTAACCGAGCGCATAGGGTATACGGGCGCTGCCGATGCCGTTTGGGGCTCCGGCTAATGCCGTGGCCTGGCCGCCGAAGTTCACGTTGGGAATGACTGCGAGGTTCGTGTTATTGATGCAGCCCGGTCCCGGTGGGATCGTTACCGGCA
The DNA here is from genome assembly GCA_035294905.1 of Vulcanimicrobiaceae bacterium. Lineage (GTDB taxonomy): Bacteria > Vulcanimicrobiota > Vulcanimicrobiia > Vulcanimicrobiales > Vulcanimicrobiaceae > DATGJX01. The sequence continues at coordinate 29,985 of DATGJX010000058.1, forward strand.
TATGGGTATTTGGATCGATGGTCGTAGAACCGGCGCAGTAGAAGTACGGAGGCAGATTGTACGTGTAGGCACGCTGCAACGAGCCTTGCAGCGTCCAGCCCAGACCGAATATCGGCGTGTGATTCAACGCAAGCTCGATACCCTGATAACGAGCGTGGCCGAGGTTCTCGGTTTTCGAAACCAAGCACGGCGCGTTCGGACAACCCGCAGCCGCCGGGCTGCCGAACGGAACCGCGGTCGTCGAGTCTAGAAAGAGGTTCTGCAGTTGCGTCGAGTAGAGGTCGAGTGAGAGCGCCGTCGCGCGCTGGATGCGGCGGTCGAACCCAAGGTCGTAGCTGAATGCCGTCTCCGCATTGATGTCGCCGTTATTTGCGGTCTGTGCCCACCCTGCCGCCGGTACGCCACCGATGACCTGGCTCCACGATCCCGGACCGGATCCGCCGGAAGAGACCAGACTGATAAACGGCGGTGCAACCGATCCGCCCGCCGAGAAGCGATAGGCTGTGTCGACGTTCGGGCGCCACTCGAGCGCTGCGCGCGGCTCGTTGTACGTGTGCGTGGAGTCGTTGAACGTCTTGCCGTTGTCGATCGAATAGTGGCTGAGATAGTTTACCGCGTAGTCGCCGAGATTCAAGCGAACCTTCGGGTTGAGCGTGACGTCGCCGCGCAGCGAGATCGTCTGGAAGGTCTGCTTCGATCCGACGGCCGGACTAAAGACGACGATGCCGACCGACGGCTCGTTCGCCGCTTCCGACGACCCCTGCTCGGAGCGGTCGTAGCCCAGCGTCACCGTGTCGTTCTGGCCGAGCATCTCCTGCAGTTCGACGGAGTCGCCGCGCATCGTGTCGCTCGTAGCGAAGCTGTTCGCTTCATTGCGAGTCGAGTACGTTGCTTTCTGGCCGGTGAACGTGGTGTTCACCGGCGCGACGCAGCCGCTCGGGTTAGCCGCAGAGCACGTGGTACCGGGAGCGAAACAATACCCCACGGTCGGCGCGAACGTTGTGCCGGTCGGACACAGCGGGATCGTACCGTACGTATTCAGCGAGTACGTAAATTGCGAGGTTTGTGCCGGTCCCAGAACGGCATACTGATTCAGCGAGCCCTCGTAATGGCGTGCGAGCAGCGTTCCAGTGCTTCCGATGGTCGTGCGGAACTCGCCTTGGAAGAGATTCTGCTGCGTCCACGTGTAGCCGAGACCGTTGACGGAACTAACGTCGAAGGGCACAGCCGAATTGCACGCGGGACCACTCGTGCTCGCGCAGTCATAGGTGGCTCCGGTTGCAAACGGATTGCAGTTGATGGCGGCGGTCTTGGTGCCGCACGGTGCAAAGTACGCGGCGGGCAAGCCGGTGTTGCCTACTTCCGCTGCGGAATAGGCCTCCGGATCGCCGTTCCCGTACTGGTTCTGCCCGCCGAGGTAGGAGAACGTGAACGACGTGTTGTTCGAAAAGTTGAAAAGAAACTTCACGAGCTCGGACAGCGAGTGGTAGCCGGTGTTCATCTGATAGCAGCACCCCACCACCGGGTCGACAAAGTTCAGCCCCATGCCGTCGTACGGAGCCATTTTCGAGGGCGAGGGACCTAAACCGATCGGATTACCGAGCATCGCAATCTGCTGGCCGTTTAAGTAATATGGGCCGCCGAGCGGGCCGACGCCGCCGAGCGGAAGCGACGTAGCGTCATAGGAGAAGTTGTTCAGCGGTCCGGGCGCGCCGTCGCTCACGTAGCCGACGGCGTATCCGAGTTTGTGGTCCGCCGTAAAGCCCGTCGCCTTGAAACCCGTCGAGATGCCGCCCCAGTTATCGTAACCGAACATTACCGAGTGCTTCGTTTGAGCGGTCGGGTCCAGCGTACGATAGTTTATCGTGCCGTTGATCGCATAGTTGATCTCGGTAGGCAACGAGCCCGGGCCTTTGACAAGCTCCACGTTTTGGAGCAGCCATGGGTTGAGCAGGTTCGGCGAATAACTGCCGGCGGCGCCTACGGAGACGGGATGACCGTCGATGAGCGATTCGGTCTCGTAGGACAGGGCGCCGCGAATTTGCGGCGTTTGCTGTGAGGCGGGCGAATCGCCGTTGCTCGGATTGCCGTTTCCCGGGTTATACGGCGTCGTGATGATGCCCGGCGTTTCGTTGAGGATCTTCGTGACCTGCTGTTGTCCTTGGTTCACAAAGACTTGGTTCGAGATGTCGCTGACGGCTGCAGTCGACGTATTGATGCGCGCACGTCCCGGGTTATTGGTCGACACGCTCGCAATCGTGCGAAGCGAAGAGAACGAGGACGCAGCGAGCGTGACCGACACCGTCTCGGTTTGGCCGATAAAAGCAGCCACGTCGTCGTTGCGGGCCGTGTTGAAGCCCGCTTTGGTGACGATGACGGAGTACAACCCCGAAAGCACGTTCGTGAATTGGAAGGCGCCTTTGGCGTCGGTGACGGTGCGTTGGGTCGACGGTCCCTCCAGCGTGACGTCGGCCCCGGCAACCGGGACGCCGCTGGTCGTAACGACCGTGCCCGTGACGGTTCCTGTGGTGGCCGCGGGCGCCTGAAGCGGCGCAAAAACGAAAGCGAAAACGAGCAGCAGCCCGAGAGCGTTCTTCATGCAGCAATCTCCTTGGGGAAGGTTGCTTCGGCGAAATTTTAGGGCGCCCTCCGAAATATTGGCGAGCAGCAGCGATATTTCGTTGCCGCGGCGAAATGCCGCCCCCATGAAGCGACCAGCCAAAGCCTCGGAGGCCTCGATTCCGGATGTGGGACGCATCCTGCAGCGGCTGAGGGAACAGCACAACGTCACCGTACGCGAACTCTCGGAAAAGAGCGATCTTTCGGAATCGTTCATTCGAGCGGTGGAACGCGGCGAGTCGGACATATCGCTGGGGCGCGTCGCGAGACTCGCCCGATTTTTTGAATACGACCTCGGCTCGTTCTTGGGATTCACCTCGCAGCTCTCGCATCCGAAGTTCGTGGGCAAGGAGAGCCGCGCGATCATCAACCGCGGACGAGGCATAAAGTACGAGGCGCTGCACCTGCCCGGAATCGATTTGGATTTGGTCATCGTCGACATGGCGCCGCACAGCAAGTTCAAGGACGAACGCAGCCACGAAGGCATCGACGTGGTGTACGTGACGCAAGGCGACGTCGTCGTCGTCGTGGACGGCGTCGATTATCCGATGCGCGAGAAGGAGTGCTGTGTGTTTTCGGCCGGCTACCGCCACCGCGTTCGCAACGATTCCGCGCATCCGGCATCGCTCATTTCCATCACCACCGGGAGAATGTATTAATGCGTGTGCGCTGCGTGCGCGTCGCCGCCGCTGCTCTGCTCGTCGTGCTCGCGGTCTTACCGGCAGGCTGCTCGAAACGCGAGAACGGGCAAACCTTCAGTCACCCGAACGAATTGACCATCGCGCTGCCGGAAGAGCCGGTCTCGATGGATCCGCTTTTGCTCGAGGGCACGCTCGCCTACACGATAGGCGATCTGCTCTACACGTACCTCACGAACTACGATGAAAATGGAAACGTCGTGCCGGACGTCTCGGACGTGCCTACGCCTGAAAACGGCGGGGTTTCCGACGGTGGCCGACGGATAACGTTTCATCTTCGTCATGACGTCAAATGGCAAGACGGCACGCCGCTCACTTCAAAGGACGTCGTCTTTACCTATCGCGCGATCATGAATCCGAACAACGCAATTCCCTCGCGATACGGCTACGATGGGATTTTGAAGGTTTCGGCGCCGGACGCGTACACCGTGGTAGTCCAGCTAAAACAGCCGTTTTCGCCGATCATTCCGCAATTTTTCGGCGGCGACAGCAATTATCCGATTCTGCCGGAGCACGTACTGGGCAAATACGCCAGCATAAACAAAGTGCCGTTCAACGAGGCGCCAATCGGCTCGGGACCCTACGTGCTGAAGAGCTGGACGCACGGCGATCGTCTCGTGCTCACCGCCAACCCGCTGTACTATCGCGGCAAGCCCGCCATCGAGCGGCTGACGCTGCCCTTCATTCACGACCCCGCGACTATCGTCAACGAGCTGATGACCGGAGAGGTGGATGCGTCCTTCTCTCTCGACGCTTCACGCATTTCGCTGCTTCGCGATCTTGCGGCGCATCGGGCGATCGTCACGCCGATCCCGTACTTTTACGCGCTTTCATTCAACACGCAGGACCCGGCGCTTGCGGACGCCGATGTGCGCCGCGCGCTCGCGATGGCCATCGATCGTCAAGCGATCGTGAGAAAAATCAGCCACGGCGTCTATGATCCCCGAACCGGGCTGCGCGGCTTGTTCACGTGGGCATTCGATCCGAACGCTGACCACATTCCCTACGATCCGCAGCTCGCCAAACGTCTATTACACGGAAAGCACCTGCAGTTGCAACTGACCTTTCCGGCGGGGTCGGAGATCACTACGCAGCTTGCGACGGCGATCGCTGCGGACGAAGCGGCCATCGGCGTCACCGTGACCCTCAAGCATGATCTTCGCGAGATCTTCATCGCGCAGGATGGGCCGGTGATGCAAGGACACTACCAGATCTCGCTTTACGACTACCACTCGAACTACGATCCCGACGCTGCCTGGCTGCTGGCCTGCGCCCAGCGCGCGCCGGCAGGGTTCAACGACGCCCGGTACTGCAATCCTGCGGTAGACCGCGCGTTGCAGAAAGCGTCAACGGTTTACGGCCGCAGCGCGCGCTCCAGCCTGTATCGCGACGTTCAAACGCGCCTCATCGGCGACTTGCCGTACTTTTTTCTGTGTCAAGGAACCGAGATTGACGTAATCCCGTCAGCCCTGCAGCACTTCGAGCGCCCCTTGCTCTCACCGTTCAATTCGGTGGCGCGCTGGTCGCTTGGCGGAGGAGGGCCGTAAGCGCCGGGCGTGTAACGAATCGCGTGTCGCCAAAAAAATGGCGAACGTGACAATATTTCGCTCATAACGCCCGGAAGGCTACTCCAATGTCCGACGCCCCACGCCGCGCACGGCGATACGCGGTTCTCACCGAAGGTTACCTTTCGGACCCGACGGCGTGCAAGACCGCCTTCGGCGTAATTCGTTTTCGTCCGGAAGAGATAGCTGCGGTCATCGATTCGAAGAACGCGGGCAAGCGCGTTCGCGACGTCGTGCCGGCGCTGCTCTGCGACGCACCGGTCGTTGCGAATGTAGAAGAAGCATTGGCTTACAAACCCACCTCGCTGCTCGTGGGCGTTGCCACGCACGGCGGAGTGCTGCCCCCCGTCTTGCGCGCCTTCGTTCTGGCCGGAATTGACGCCGGCCTCGAAATCGTCAGCGGGCTTCATCAGTTTCTGAACGATGATGCGGAGTTCGTCGAGCGCGCGCGTAAGAGCGGCGCGCGGTTGTGGGACGTGCGCGCGGTTGGTTCGATTCCGATTTTCAGCGGCGCCGCATATAACGTGCCGCAGAGTGTCGTGCTTGCGGTGGGCAGCGACTGCGCCGTCGGCAAGATGACGGCAATGCTCGAGATCGAACGTGCGGCGCACATAGCCGGAACGCAAGCGGAATTCATCGCGACGGGACAAACGGGCATCATGATCGCGGGGTGGGGCATCGCGGTCGACCGGGTCATTTCGGATTTCGTCACGGGCGCAGCCGAACAGCTCGTGCTCGGTGCATCGCCGAAGAGCGACGTGCTTCTGGTCGAAGGGCAAGGCTCGATTTTCCATCCGGCATACGCACCGGTGACGTTCGGTTTGCTCTATGGAAGCGCGCCGGACGCGCTGGTGCTTTGCCATCGTCCGAACACGACGCAGATCGATGGGTTCACGAACGCGATACCTGCGCTGCGCGATCTGATTGCGGCGCACGAGGCCATTCTCGCGCACGTGAAGCCCGCGCGCGTCGCCGCCATTGCGCTCGATACGTCGGCGCTCGACGCCGCGGCAGCCGCTCGCGCAATTGAAGCGGCGGAGCGAGAAACCAGATTGCCTGCCGATGATCCCGTGCGAAACGGCGGCATCAAAATTTGGAATGCGATCGCCGCAGAACTGGAACGTTCGAGCAAAGTGGGAGTGGAGGCCCGTGTAGGATGATAGCTGGTTTACTTTTGGCAGCCGCGATCGCGGCACCGCACCCGGCGGCGACGCCGCTGAGCGCATCGGATGTGCAGCCGTTCTTCGACGGGCTCGTGCCGTATGCGATTCGAAGGGCGGACATCGCCGGCGCCGGTATCGTCGTCGTGCAAGACGGCAAAGTCATCTTTGAAAAGGGTTACGGCTACGCGAATCTGCAGAAGCGTTCGCCGATCATTCCCGATCGCACGCTCTTCAGGCCTGGATCCGTTTCGAAACTCTTTACATGGACGGCCGTCATGCAGCAGGTGCAAGCCGGCAAACTCAATCTCGACGCGGATGTAAACCAGTACCTCGATTTCAAGATTCCGCCCAAGTACGGCAAGCCGATTACGCTGCGCAACTTGATGACGCACACGCCTGGATTCGAAGAAGTCATACGCGACCTCTTCGTCGACAAATCTACGCAGCTCTACCCGCTGGGCAAGTATCTCAAGGAACACATCCCGGGCAGAATTTTCCCGCCCGGCCAGGTCATTGCGTATTCAAATTACGGCGCGGCGCTCGCGGGATACATCGTGCAGCGGGTTTCCGGCGAGCCCTTCGATCGGTACGTCGCCGACCATATTTTCAAGCCGCTCGGGATGAATCACTCGACGTTCTTGCAGCCGCTGCCGGCGAATCTCGCGCCGCTCATGGCTGACGGCTATACGACGGCATCCAGCGGAAAACCGCAGCATTTCGAATACGTAGAGGCTGCGCCCGCGGGCGCATCGTCGGCAAGCGTCGACGACATGTCGAAGTTCATGCTCGCCTATTTGCAAGGCGGCCGGTATAACGGCGGCACGATTCTCAGCCCCGCTATGATCGCGCAAATGTGGACGCTGCAAGTTGCGCCCGCTCCGGGAATGAACGGATTCGATCTGGGATTCTATCAGGAGAATCGCAACGGGCAGATGATCGTCGGCCACGCGGGCGACACGGACGTATTCCATAGCGATTTGCACCTTTTGCCGAAGCAGCACGTCGGCATCTTCATGTCGTTCAACAGCGCCGGTAAAGCCGGCGCGGTCGAAAAAGTCCGTACGGATATCTTCCGGGCGTTCCTCGATCGCTACTACCCGTATTCGCCGCCGAACGAGACGACGGTCGCCGATCCAAAACGCGATGCGGCGCGCGTCGCCGGATGGTACCAGAGCAGCCGCCGTGCCGGGCGCGCGCTGCAATTGATTTATGCGCTCGGTCAAACCGGCGTGACTGCGAGACCCGACGGCACGATCGAAGTGAGCATGCTCACCAATACGGCGGATGCGCCGATTCGCTGGCGCGAAGTCGGACCGTTGTATTATCGGCAAGTCAACGGTCAGGCGCACCTGAAGTTCACGACGGATGCGAATGGCAACGTCGTGTCGTGGACCACCGACGAGTTCATTCCCGTCATGATCTTTCAGAAGGTGAACGGGTTGAAGTCGCTCGGCACGCTCAAAACGATGCTGCTCTGCTTCGTCGCGATACTCGTCATCTCACTGTTGCTTCGTCTTGCTGCCTGGATTGCGCGGCGGCGCTTGGGACTGCGCCTCGAACTATCGCCGGAACGGTGGTGGGTTTCTCTCGCCTCACGCATCGGCGCGATCCTGTTCTTGGGCGTGCTCGCCGGCTGGTTCATTGGGCTCTCGGGCGGCGGTTTGCTGGGCGGATCGCTCGTAACGAACATGATCGTTCTTTACGTGTTCGGCGTGTTTGCAATCATCGGCGGTATCGCCATGATCGCCGACGCGGTTCTGCTCGTCACGCAGGGTCCGGGCGGTTGGATTCGACGCGCCGGTGAGATCATTGTTGGACTGGCCGCAATCTACGGAATCTGGTTCTTCCTAGCGTTCGGACTCGTAAACTTCGTCACGAACTTCTAGTCGCTGTTTGCCATGGCGACTACTTGCCACGATTACGACTCGTCATGGTGACGACTTGTCATGGTGAGGTATCGAACCACCCTGAGCGTCGTCGAAGGGCGAGCGCGAAGCGCTCGTTGCGCGTCACGATGACTATTTGTCATGGCGACGACTTGTCATGGTGAGGTATCGAACCACCCTGAGCGTCGTCGAAGGGCGAGCGCGAAGCGCTCGGCGTCGTGTTCGACCGTTCACAGGCTCTGCGAACCTGCGCCTCGACTTCGCGGCGTCCTTCGATACCTCAGGATGACAAGACGCGTGTAAACGTCAGCGAGCGAAGGCCGCGGCCTGCGCTGAGCGTAAAGCCGGTGATGCGGTGCGCGGCGTCGCGTGTGAAGCGTATCAGAAAACCGTGCGCGGACGAGAACGTGTCCGCCATCTGCGGTTGTAATTTCCCTGCGGCGTCTTCAGGCAAATTACGTGATGGAACCAATGCAACCGTATTGCCGTCGACGCGCAATTGCCACGTGACGCCGAGTTCGGAACTGTGGTACGTGCCTGCAGTGCCTTGCAACTCTGCCCTCGTCGGCACGCTTGGGATGAATTTGCGCGCAAAGTCACTGGACCCGTCGCCGCTGTCGATGGAAAGCGCGCTTGCCGAAGCGGCGCCTTTCGGAACGATGAACTTCAAAACCGTCGTGCCGATCGTGAACGTCGTTCCGCCTGCGGGTTCGAGCGGCAGCAGCGTTCCGCCAAGATCGAGCGCGATGCGGTCGCCGTGCGCGGCGACGTGCAGTACGTCGGCGCCGAGCGAATTGAAATACCTTCCGGTGAACGCCGAAGGCGGCAAGGCGCTTTTTGCTGCACGCGAATGAGCTTGCAACGGGGCAAGATGCGGTGCAAGTACGATGTCCGCGACCTTTTGTGCGAGTCCGTCGGGTATTGCCGCGTCCGAATTGCAAAGAACCACGACCGACGTGTGCACGGACGGATAACGGTCGAACTCGCCGCGGTAGCCGATCCATGCGCCGCCGTGCGAAATCTCCTTCAATCCGCGATAGGTTCCGATGAAAAGGCCGCGCCCATAACGCAGTTGCTTGCCATCGGAAAGGTGTCCCGGCGTCTGCATTTGCCGGACCAACTCCGCTCCGCCGACGCGCGGATCGTAGAAGTTTTCGTCCCACTTCAGCGCGTCTTGGATGGAGAGCTGAACGGCGCCGTCACCCGTTTGCTGCCAGTTCGACATGCTGTTTTTGAAGTGCCCGTTTCCCGCCGGGGCGTAGCCCATCGCGCGATTCGGAATGAGCATCGCGTAGTCGTCGCGATAGACCGTGTGCGTCATGCCGAGCGGCAAGAAGATGTGCTGCCGCACGAACTGCGCGAGCGTTTGACCGGTTACGCGCTTCACGATGACGGAAAGCAGAAAGTAGTTCGTGTTCGAGTACTCGTACTGCGTTCCACTCGGAAAATCGAGCGAGCGCTGACGAACGATGTACGAAAGCGCCTCGTCGTCGGTCGTCGCATCTTCGAGGCCGTATCCCGCAAGGTCCAGCAGGTCGGTATAATCGCGAAGGCCGCTCGTATGCCACATCAACTCGTTGAGTGTGAGGGGCGCGCCGTAGTTCGGCAATTCGGGAATGTATTTGCGCACGTCGTCGGTGAACGAGACTTTGCCTTGTTCGGCAAGCAGCACGATTGCAGCCGCTGCGAACTGCTTCGAGATGGAACCGACGTCAAAGAGCGACGCGGGCGTGATGCGCACGTCGTGTTCGAGGTCCGCCATGCCGTAGCCGCGCGCGTAAGCGACGGATCCATTGCGGAACACTCCCAGGGCGCAGCCGGGCACGGTGGTCGCGTTATATTGCTTAAAGACGGCGTCGACGCTCGCGCGTTGTGACGCCGTCAGGAAAAGCGTGCTAAGTAAAAGCCCGTGCATCGCTGCGCTCCTTAAAGACCGAGATAGCCGTCGTTCGCGATTTCGCCGGCAATCTGCCCGGCTGCCGTTTCGACGTCGGCGGAGGGCGTCAGGCCGTAGTTATTGAGATAAACGCAAAACGCGACGTGCTTGCCGCTGCGCGTGGTCATGAATCCCAGCAGGCCTTTTCCGGTAAGAAATAACCGGTTGCCGTTGAGGAGATCGCCGTTGCCGTTGGTGCCGGTTTTTGCGTGCACCTTTCCGGCGCCCGGCGCATGGACTTGAATGTTGAACAGCGTGCCGTCCACGCCAAGCACCGGCAAGCCGCGGTAGATATACGGATAGAATGACTGTTTGCGAACGTACGCGAGAAACCGCACCATGTTCGCGGGCCGAAAGAATGCGTTCGCACCCTCGCCGTCGTTCTGCACGAACTGCAGCGGATCGAATCCGGCACGCCGCAGGAACGCGTTTTCGAGTTTGAATCCCGCCGCTTGCGGATCGCTGGTATCGTGAGCGATCAGTGCACTCCACAGATAGGGCATGATCGCCGCATGCAGATTGTCGCTCACCTTGAGCGTGATCCTGATGTCTTCGGAGAGCGGCGGAGAGACGTGCGTCGCGACTTGATTTTGCGTGGTGTACGCCGCTGTGAGTGTCTTGGGGTCCGCCGGCGTCGCGCTAGGTGCCTGTTGTACGTGAACGCCGGCATCGGACAGCGTCTGCGTCAACGCGACTTCCGCGAATTGGCGCGCCGATGGTACCGGATACGCGTAAAGAATGGGCCGCGAATCGATCGGAAACGACCCGGTAATCGTGACGCGCCGATTGCCCTGCGAATCCGCCACGTCGGTCGGCATGTTTATCGTATTTGCCGACTTGGCCGCACCGGTGACGGCTGAATTGACGAAGTTCACATACGCGGTTACCGGCGAAACGGAGACGTGCACCGGATCGCCCGCTTTCGAGCCGGGGGAGAGGGTGACGTCTACGACGTTGTCGTTGACGACGATGGGCGCCACGTTCGTGCCCGTGCCGCCTTCCTGCGTATTGTCCGGAAACAGCGAATCGTCGACGATCACGCTGCCGGTCACACTCTTGATTCCGTGCGCCGCGATTTGTTTTGACAGATCGCGCAGCACCGCGAGCGGATCTCCCGGGACGGCCTTGGTATCCGGACTGCCGCCGTAGGCGTGATCTTCATTTTCGAACGCGAGCGTGCCGTCAGGTTGAATGCGATTGGAGAGATTCGGATCGCCGGAAGCCCGCAGGATGATGTCGCCGTGCAAAACGCCGCCGGAGTCCACGGCGCCGTTCCGGTACACGGACGTCGTGAAGCGGTAGTTCGGGCCGAGCAACGAGAGCGACGTGCTTTCAGTCAGCACCTTCGTCGTCGAGGCGGCGACGAAGTATTTGTTCGCGTCGTGCTGGTACAGCATTCGTCCGGAATCGAGGTCGTAAAAGGCAACGCCGAGCTGCGATGCGCGCATATCGGGACGTTTGAGAATGGTCGTGACGTCGGTTACGATCTTGCTTTGCGCCGCGGGTGCGCCTGATTGCGCGAGCAGACACGCTGCGCACGCAAGGACGGCCATTTTGTAGATGTTCATGTTCTCCACTCCCAAACGTTCCAGTAAGGCGTTGTAGGTGACGGGTTGACGCCGTGCAGCCACGCCGGATACACCGAAATCGAACGGCGCCGCCACAGCGGAACCCACGGTAATTCCTGCGCCATCACGCGCTGCACGATTTCGCTGTAACGCCGGCGCGTTGCGGGATCGTACGTTTGCTCGTCCGCATCGAGCGCGCGCTGAATCTGCGGGTCGCAGTACCGGCTCAAATTGAAACCGCGCGGCGGTACCTGATCGCAGCCGAAAAAGTACTCCGTGCTCGGATCGATTCCGCTGAGAATCTGCAGGAACGCCATTTGGAAATTGCCGCCGAAAAGCGGTCCGCCGTTCTGCGCCGGTGCAGCGTACTGAACCGGGGAATACTTTCGCAGCGTCACGGCAATCCCGAACGGGCGCAGCTGCTGCTGTACCATCAAGGCGCTCTGTTCCGCATCGGCGAGCCCGCTCACCAGCGCGAACTCCACGCTCAGCATCGCGCCGTTGCGCTGGCGCAGGCCGCCCGGACCGCGTTTCCAACCCGCTGCGTCGAGCAGGCGGTTCGCATCCGTTGGATTATATCCCGGCGGCGTAATCGACGGATCGTAAGCCCAACTGAAAAAACCGCCTCCGGCTGCTTGGGCGGTTTGAGCGCCGCGGGTCGCATCGCGAACCAGCCGCGGTATGTCGAGCGCCTCGATGATTGCACGCCGCACGCGCACGTCGTGCATCAGCGGATCCGCGGTGTTGAAGAGCAGTCCTTGCGTCGCATTCACGGGCGTCAAGGTTACCGTCATATTCCGCAGCGACCGGTATTGCTGCAAGTAGGCGGGATCGGCGTTGAATACGACGTTTACTTCACCGGTGCGCAACTCCTGGAGCAGCGTATTGCTGTCCGGAATGAAACGTAGGCGAATCTCCGCCACGCCAGGTTTGCCGCGGAAATACAGCGCATTGGAGCGTAGAACGATGTTGTCGCCGCGCTGCCAACTTGCAACGCGGTAAGGCCCGGAACCGACCGGCGAGACATTGAACGCGACGTGGTTCAAGTCGCTGTAGCGCGCGAGCAGATGCCGCGGGAGAACTTGATAGTTTTGATCCGGGCCGAAAAAATAACTGAGAATCGGCGAATACGCGTGCTTGAGGCGCACGCGAACGGTTTGGGCGTCGACGGCCCGCACGCCGGCGACGACGTCGAATCCGGTGCGCGATTGGACGTCGTTTCTCGGGTTCATGACCGCGCCGGACGTGAATACGACGTCGGCCGCCGTGAGCGGCGTTCCATCTTGCCACTTCACGCCTTTGCGCAGATGATACGTTATCGTGAGCCCGTCGCGCGAAATGCCGCCGTTTGCGAGCGAAGGCACCTGCCTTGCCAGATCCGGCACGAGATTCCCGCGCGCGTCTGCAGTGAGCAGCGACGAGTACACCGTCGGCCCGACGAGTATCGTCATTTCGCCTTGCAGCAGAAGCGTGTTGAGCGATTGCGGTTCCTGCGGTTCGCCGATGGTAAGCGGCGCACCGCTCTGATGCGTACCGCTTGCACTCGTGCACGCGGTGAGTAACGCGACCGCCAAACCGAAGAGCAACCGCCGCATCAGCGCAGCTCGGCTTTCATGCAAAACACGCTGCCCCCGGATTTCATGAACTCACGCGTGTCAACCGTGCGAGCGCCGATCCCGCGTTTTGCGAGCTGCGCTATCGTGCGGTTCGCGCCGTCTTGAATGACGACGGTGTTGCCGAAAAGTGCCGTGGCGTTGCACGCAAAATGTTCGGCCTCGGCTTCGTCGACGTCGATGACGTCCTGGAAGATGTGGTAGATGAGCGGCAGGCTCGCGTCCGAGAAAGCTTTCGAAAAGATGATGGCGGTGCGTTGGTTCACCGGACAAAAACACGTGTCGAGATGGTAGAAGCGCGGATCGACCAGCTGCAGGCTGAATACCGGAACGTCAAAAATCGCCGAGAGTGCTTCGTGCGCCGCTTGCACGGAGCGCGGTCCCGAGGCGGCCCAAATGATCGCGCGGCCCGGATGCCAGATCGCGTCGCCGCCGCCTTCGAAGGCGGAAACCGTTTCGGGAAGTTCGGCTATAGCGTATCCGCTGTTTGCAAACCAACGCCGGTGCGCCTCGACTTCCGGCTGCCGCGATGCAAACGCCATGCGGCTCGGAACGCAGATCCGGCGGCCATCCGGTCCGCGGCCGTTGAAACTCGGATTCGCCGTAAAGACCATGTCTTCGCATTCCGGAAGCGGATCGAGAACGTGCGTTTTCATGCCGCATAGCTCGAACGTGTCCCGCAGCGCCTCCCACTGTGTGATGGCTTTGCGCCGGTCGACCGTGCCGATGTGGCCGGCCATGAACGGGTTCTTCGTGTCGCGGACTTCGAAGAATTGCGGATGCGCGAGCAGCACTTCGGACGGCATCGGCATGGGCGCCGCGTCCGCCCGTGACCAACCCTCGCCGAGATCGGCAATGCTGCGCACGATCATGATGCCGCGAACGGATTCGGCACGCGCGGCCAGTAGTTGCCGTTGCGCTTCTTGTAGCCGATGTTGGCGAAGTGCGGCCGCAACGCGCCCGGAGAGTCGACGTACAGAACGGCCGCGGCGATCGGTGCGAACTTGCCCCAGAAGTGGTGCGAAGATTTGAGTACGACGATGCGAGCATCTTCGAGGGAAATCCCAAGCGCGGTGAAGGCATTCGGCGCGAACACTTGACTGCGAATCGACGCGAGCACGACCTGCACTCCGCCCGTATCGACCCATGCTGCGGCACCGAGCGGCACCGGCGCCGAATCGTCCATCGAGTCTTGCGCATGATGCTGCGAGAGTTTGCGCACCGTCACTCGCAAGTCGAGCGGCGCGCCCGAAGTGGTTCCGAGTTTGCCGCCGCACCGCAAGTCGAGCGTTGCGCCTTCGCCGGCCTCAAAGCAAAGCTGCACGGCGGTAGGGTCGTAGTACACGCCGCTGACCGCATTCGTGACGTTGCGCTCCAGCAGCCGCTGCAAGATGAACGTACTGTCGCCAGGAGCGCCGCCGCCGGCGTTGTCGGCCACGTCTGCGAGCACGACCGGCGTGTGATTCGATGCAAGCGCTTTGTCCAGCGCCTCGTCGATCGACATCGCGTGCAGCTGCACTGCTTCGCGCAGCGACCAAAACGTGCGTCCGAAGCGTTCCGCCGTCTGCTGCGCAAGCATCGGATCGCCGTCGGTAATCGCCAGGCATTTGACGCCGCCGTCGGCCACGTCACCCCACGGAAAGCCGTGAACCAAACTGGTCGAAAGCACGCGCCCGCTGCGCGCGGATTTCAGGTCGTCAACGAATTTCCGCATCGGTTGCGTCGTAGTCGGGAACAGTCCCGTCATCCGGCAATCGAAGGCGTGCGTGACCGGATCGATTTCCTTGCGAGCGGCTGCGACGCATAACCGGTAGAGCGCTTCGCCGCGCTCGATGATGTCGGTGTGCGGGTACTCGTCATACGTGAGAAGCACCGTCGCGTGCTGCAGCATGGAGGGCGTGAGATGTGAATGCGGATCGAGTTCGGCGCCGACGACGGTATCGATGCCTACAATTGCGCGAACGCGTGCAAGAATGTCGCCTTCGCAGTCGTCGTAGTCCTCGGCTGCCATCGCCCCGTGCAAATACAGTAGCACGGCGTCCACGGGCATGGCGGCGCGCAGATCGTCGAGCAGTTCGTCGCGAAATGCTTCGTAGACGGCGCGGACGGTGCGGCCGCCGGGCTCCGCGACCGCGCCGATACTCTCGACGACGGTGTGTCCGTCACGCTCCGCCAGCTCGCGCCAACGCACCAGCGTGGCGAGTTCGTTCGTCGGTTGAATCGGATTGCGGCGCCCGTGCTGAACGCCGTGCAGGTCGAAGGCCCCAAGCCCGGTGGGAATGGGCGAAAACGTATTAGTTTCGGTGACGATCGCAGCGGTGAAGATGCGCACGGAATGCGATCAGTGCGGCTGATCGTAGATGACGCGCGCGATTTTCAGTGCGACGTCTTCAGGCTCCGCTACCGTGGCGTTGGTCAATACGACGATCTCCAAGCCGTCCTGCGGAAACGTCGCATTCATCGCGCGCGCTCCGGGCAAACCGCCGTTGTGCCAAATCATCTGCCGTCCTTCAGTGCGGGCTTGAACCCACCCGAACGCATATCCGAGCCCGATGTTGTTCACGCGGTTCTTCGAGGCCATCATCACGATGCCGGCGGGAGGCGTCGTGGCGAGGCGCACGGCGCTGAGCGGAATGACGTTTCCGCTGAAGTACGCGTTGTCCCAGCGAATCAAATCGGTAGCATCCGATGCGAGCGCTCCCGCGGCGTTACCCCAGTCCATCGAAAAGTTCGGAATCAGCGTGAAGCTGCCTTTGGTGAAGTTGTAACCGCGCGTTGCGTCGTTTCCGGTGGGAACCGACATGCTCAGGTATTGCATCTCGTTCAAATGCTGCGGCCCCAGAATCGTCTTTTGCAGGAACTGCGCGTACGGCATGCCGCTGACACGCGCGATAAGCATTCCTGCGAGCGCATAGTTCGTATTGCTGTACTCGTACTTCGTGCCGGGCCTGAAATGCAGCGGCTTGCCGTCGACGAGCGCAACCATGGTATCGACGGATTGCGCCTGAACCGAACCCGACATGATCGACGC
>DATGJX010000059.1:0-46159 GCA_035294905.1 Vulcanimicrobiaceae bacterium
ACATTTCGGAGTTGACGTCGTCGGACATGGGATGACGTCCCGCACCGTACGAGTTGCGCGCGTTTTTCCCAGGCAGTCTCGGCAGCATGCTGAGCGGAATCTTCGGGCCGAGAGCCGATCGAAGCGTTGGACCTGGTCCGCCCAATATCGCCTGCAGTGGCGGCGGCGTCACCAGGTGCAGCGGCGGAGTGATTCGATGCGGCGGCATCTTTGCGCCGGCACCCGGCGAGGGGCTGGCACTCGGCGTAGCAAGCGGAAGAATCGGGCCCGGATGCGGCACCACCGGCTGATCTATCGGGCGTACCTGCGCGAGGGAAGCCGCCGAAGCAACGATTGCGAAAAGCAGCGTCGCAAGGAGCAAACGAACCGGTGCAAGACTACGCATCAGTAGTACAGCGTATACACGGCGTTTGTCGTGTATGCGCCTCCGGGGACGGAACTCGGAATGGTGATCGTCAGCGTTACGCAGTACGTTTGTTTGCCGTTCGACTTCTCTTTCGGATTCCACGTGCTGCCGTCGGTCGAATACACGACGAACGGCGTTGCAGTCGGCTGCGGTGTTCCCGCCTGCACGTACGTATTGTTGCCTACGTCTTTGCCGGGCCAGGTCGACGTTATGAAATCAGATGAAAGGCCGTCTTTGAGCGTCCACGACGTCGCGGCCGGCGTATCGACCGTTATCGTGTACACGCACGCTGCCGTGCTTGCAGTAGTCCCGGCAGTTTGGTTGATCACGACGTTCGGAACGTTCGAATAGAGCATCGTCGCGTTCGGATTGGGGCTGACCATCGCCTGGACCCGAATCGCAGACTGCGCCTGTGCCACCATATCCGCCGGCGCTGAACCGCGCGCGCGCATCGCAATTCGCCAATCGATGGGAAACGGAACGCCGCCGCGATCGGCGACTGGTGCCGGCGTAACGTTCACCAGAATGCTGATGGCAATTTGGTCGCGCTGCTGTTGAACGAATCCGGCATTGCTCCGGCCGCCGACGGCGAGTCCGATCGCCACGGCCAAAAGGGCGATCAGCGTCACGCGCAGCCGCGTCATTGCGGCACCACCGTGTAGACCACCCAAACGAAATACTCGCTTGTCGAAACGGGCGCAGTGGCCGGCACCTTGAGCTGATAGTCCTGATAGTAGTCGTTCGTTGCCGCCACCGAGGTGAACATGGGCGCCGGGTACGCGCCGTACGTAATCGTCGGCGCCGATCCGAAAACGGGCGTCGACGGGTTCACCGTGCCGCTCGTCTTGAAAAATTCCAGGCTCGGCGTGAACCCAGTGTTCGAGTCGCTCGTCGCGCCGGAGGAGAGGTAATACAGCGAGCCGTTCACGGGGAACGAGTTGCTGCCGCCATCGGAAAAGTCGGCGGAGCCTTCACCGTAGACCTGAAAACCGTTGACGTCGTTCGTGATGACGTGCAGATGCGCGGCGTATTTGTAGAGGTACTGCCCGTTCTGTATTACCGTGCCGAAATCGTCAGCGCACCCTTGAAAACACGCTCCGGCTCCGGGCGCAGGTGTGGGCTGCGTGCCGAACGTCGCCGGCACCGGTCCATATCCGGTGTTGTAGTTGGGCGTCAGCGTGAATTTGAGAATTCCCGTGACGTACCACTGCACCTTAACCGGTCCGGTTCCGGCGTCTGCGCGCGTGCCGAGCAGCATTGCTGCCAGCGCCAACGCGCCGAAGCCGATCCAGGCTCGCACTGCGCACACTCCTTTGTACAATCTCCGTGCAGTTTAGTTTTTCTCGAACTGAATCTCGCCGCCGGTCATCGTCGTGCCGCCGTAGTCGAGCAGCGCAATGGCTTGGTACGTCCCGTGTAACAGGGCTTTGCCTGACACCTGGAACAACCGATCCTCTCCGCGCTCTACGAGCTGATTCGGCGGTATCGCGATCCGGTCGACGATTTGACCATCCTTGCGAACTTCCAGCGTTCCGCCCACGTACACGTGAGCGTTACCGGTGTTCTTAAACAGTACGCGGTATGTTTCGTTTGCTTTGTCGCCGACGGCGCTCATCTTTGCGATGGCCCCGCCAATCTTGACCGTGCCCGGAATCGTCACGTATACCGTCGACGCGATTCGAACGGAAAACGCCACGCCGTGCTGTTGACGCGTCGGACGCGTCGCAAAGAACACGATGCCGTGGTATTCGCCGCTGAGTTCCTCTTTGGGTATCGCGAGCGAAACACGCACTTGCTGAATCATGCCGGGGCCGAGATCGAACTCTTTCGGGTTGATCGTGGCCCACCGCATCAGCGAGTACGGCTTCTCACCGACTTTCACGAACTGGTAGTCGCCCGAGCGGCTCAGTCCGAAGTCGACCATCGAAGCGACGATATGCGTGGGTGCGGTGCTGCCGTTCTGAACTGTCACCGGGATGTTGTAGCTGGCGCCGGCGGGCATCGAAAGCTCGAGCTTTGCCGGCGAAACGTTGATACCGAGAGCGGAAACCCCGGCTGACGTTTGCGCCGATCCGGGTGCCAGCGCTAGTATCGCGATAACGAGTGCGCACGCGGCAGCTAAGCGAAACTGCTTCATACCGAGCGATTCGCTGCGGGTGCACACCGATACCCGCAGCTTCATCGTCCTCAACCGTTTAGTTTTAGTTCGTTGCAACCGTGTACGTGATCACGGCTTGATCGCCGGCGGTCTTCGACGCGTTCGCCGGAACGAGCACGCCGAGGTCCGCACCAAAGTATGCGGGGTTCGTCGTGTTGTCCGAGCTCTTGAGCAGCGTCGTGTTTGCTCCGAAAGCCGCGGCGCCCGGAATTGCTACGCCGCTGTATTTCATGCTGCTGCAGCCGCCCGCCGTGGTGGCAGACCAGTTCGCCGCCGTCGTGTCGGTCGTATCCGTCGCCTTGCCTGCCGCCAAATTTGCAGTCGGTTCCGACGCACCGCCGGCCACCGGTGCATTATTTTGGATCGGAACATAACAAATAGCCGCGCCCGCTTGTGCCGGAGCAGTCGTCTGCTGCACGGACACCGTGACGCCGAGGTTGTCATTCGTGTTGACGACCGCTTCTGCACCATTGAGCAGCATGCAGAGCGTTGCGTTCGCCGAGTCCGGCGAGATTGCGCCGAAGTCGAGCGTCAGCGCATTCGTGCCCGCGCCGGCGCCCGCGCTGCCGCCCGCACCGCACGAGCCGGTGCTGCCGGTTACGATGGGGCCGATCAGCGTGGCTGCGGTCGGGTTCAGCGCGCCGCTGGTGCCGGTGTTGGTATAGTTGCCTTGAAACGTCATCGAGGCAATCGCCGTGACGTTCCATTTGATAGTTACCGTATTGGCGGCCGCGGCCGGCAACGCGGTTAGGGCGATGCTTGAAACGATCACCGCCAAAGACAAGAGCTTTTTCACGTTCGGTCCTTTCACTTGCGCAATTTTATAAGCCATCCATGGCTGAATGCGAAAAGCGTTACCTCAAGGTTATCGGCAGCTCACCTGAGCGGGTTAGCAAGACGCCGTGCATCGGTCGTTCAGATATCTTTACAGTGAACGCGTATACGCGGCCGGTAACGGGGCGTGAAAGTTTTGTAATCTGACCGTCAAGCCAGCGTATGGTATCGCCCTCGTGCACATCGACGAGAAAGCGCGCGCGCACGCTCACGAATAGTCCAATGGATGCATGCGAAGGCGTCATCTTAAAGGATGCCAGCGGAATCGACGGGTCTACGGTGAGGTCCGCTTCCGCCGACGTGCTCTGTCCGCCTGATACTCCGCGAATGTCCGCGGTGACGGCGTTTTTCCCTGATGGCGCGTTCTCGGGAACGACAATTGTCGCAATCCATCGTTTGCGTTGCGCGCTGTACGTCATCGGCAGCGACTTTCCGAAGGCACTCAAGACCGCAGATTTTGCCGGAGTCCCGGCATCGAGCACGGCATATGCAACGCCGTGCGGCGGCAGCGCGGGCTCGCTGAGCGTGAGCGTTGCCTGCGTCGTCTGCGTGCTTTGCAGCGTGAAGACGACCTGCTTCTGCTTCTTGCCGACCGAAAAGTTGACGTCTTGCCGGTTTTCCGTTCCTGAAAAGTCGATCGTCAACGGACCGCTCGTGTTTCCGGTGTCGTCGGGAACCGTTTCCGGATCGATGTCGAGTGTGTACGTTCCCGCCGGCATATTATCGAGCTCGTACGAGCCGTCTTCGTTGGTGATTGCCGAATAGTCGCCCGGCTCCGCCACGACATACGCGTTGTAAACGCCGCCGCTGTAATCAGGCGCGAGATCGGAAGCATACTTGACGAAACCCGAAATCGAACCGAGCGGGCTCGCTTTGAAATCGAGCGTTTGCATCTCACCGTTGTGAACCGTGACTTTCTGCGTCTGCGCCGCCTTCGAGAATGCGACCATCGCCGGAAGCGACGACGTGATGATTTCGACGGTATGCGCGCCGGGCGTGAGGCGACCGAAGCTGTATGCGCCGAGAATGTCGGTCGTCGCGTTCGTCGTGTCGTCGAGGCGCAGCGCAACGCCCGAAAGCGGGGCGAATTCACCCGAAGAATCGCGCGAATACACGTGCCCGACGATAGCGGCGAACGTTCCCACCTGGAAATCCACTTCGCCGGCCTGTCCGCCTTGCACGCTGACGGACGCGTAGGGCTGATCGACGCTGACGCCGCGTGGAAGCGACGACGTCTCGACACGCACTTGGTGTTCGCCCGGCGTAACGAAATTGAACTGATAGTGCCCCGCAAGATCCGTTCTCTGCACTTGCGTTCCATCGAGCACAACGACGATATTCGACAAACCGTTGCTCACCGAACCGACGGCTGACGCAAATGCCGGTGAGGTCGATTGCTGCTGCGTCGTCGCCGTCGTGACGGTACCGCTAATCGTCGCCGGAAGACGCGGGTTGGGCCGTCCTTGCACCAGGCCGTTGCCGAATGAGAACGGCGCTTGAATTTGCACCGAAAATATCCGGCTGTGCCCGTCGCCTGCGGGATTCAGCATATCGCGCGTGCGCTGTTCGCCATACGTGATGCCGAGCGTTGCAACTGACGAGAGGCGGCGCGAAAGCGTGAGCGTCGGCGAGGTCTGTTCGATGTCGTCGAGCCCAACCAGATTTCGCATCTGCGTGAATTCGATGCCGAGCGACGTCGGCCCGAAGGCGCGCGAGAGCGAAAGTTCACTTTGATTTTGAAGGCCCTGATCGAATCCGGTTTGGCGCGCCGTCTGATAGGACGCGCCAACGAAGAACTGACCGAATTCACGCTGCAGCACCCCGCTGTACGTCATCGTCGCGTGCGCGGACCCGAGTTGTTCGGTCCCACGCAAGTACTGCGCGCCGAACAGCGCGGAGACGTCTGCGAACGAAAAGCCGATTTGGCCGCCGGCGGAACCCGTCCAGCTAACGCCCGAGCCCACGGTATTTATGCGATCGTCTTCAAAACTGAACGCCGTCTGGATGCCGCTGCGCATAAATGCATGCGTGAACGTGAGCGCGTCACGCCGTTGTCCTACTCCACTCACTCCGCTTCCGGTCGTTTCAAACGCGGTGTCGAGATCTATCGCGCTCGCGCCGCTCCCATAGCGCAGTGACGTATCCAGATATTTGTCCGCGGAAAGCGAGCCGCTTCCGAAGGAGACAAAGCCGTCGCCGATTCGGCGTAGACTCAAGGTGCCGTAGAGTGCGTCGCCGCCGTAGCTCGCATTGTATTCATAGGCGAACGTTTTGAGCGCAGCTTGCTCCGCACCGCGCACGTCTTCTACCGCGGCCTCAACGGATTGCGCGAGCGCACCCGAGTTGCGCGCCGCCCCGGCGAGCGCAGCGTCCACGTTCAAGCCGTCGCTCGAAAAGCCGCGGTCCGCGCCGAACTCGAACAGCATGTCCCCGCGCTGCATGCGCGCACGCATTCCGCTGACCTTGAGCGTGGTTTGATCGGGGCCCGTTGCCGGTCCCGTATAAAAGGTAGCGTCACCGCCGTGAATCGGCGTGAGGAATGCCCAACCGCGGAGCGTTTGCCCAAGCGGCGCCTCTCCGAGCAGCGAGAGCGGCTGCGCGCCGTACTCGATGCCGTACGTCGGCGTGTAATATCCGGCTTGAAGTAGACCCAGACTGCTTTGCTGCAGATCGAAGCCGACGGGCAGGCCCAGCTGAAGCGTGGTGGTAGCCGTGCGGCGGCGAACCGTCGCCAGCATGCCCGCGCTATCGTTGGCTTGCGACTGCGTTTGCGCTCCGCCGAAATCCGAAGCGGTGCTCTGCAGCCGCTGGCCGAGCGTGAGCGCGCCGGTCAGTCCAAACGTAATTGGCCCTCCCCGAATGACCTGCGGAGCCGGAACCGGCGTCGGGCGCGGCGCTCGCGCGGGCGCCGCTGATGGAGAGGCGCTCGGGCTTGGGGTGGGACTGCCCTGCGGCAGCGGCGTCCCATACCCCGGGACCGGCATCACCTGGGCGAGCACGCGCTGCGCGCGGGAGCCGAACACGGCGGCGAAAAGAGCCATCGCGGTGAATGCCAAGACGGCGGCACGAAGCGCGAACGTGCGCCGCCGGTGCTCCCCAAGTGTGTCCATGCGTCCTTACGGGGTTTCGGACCGGGGCTTGGGTCACTTAATGCGAGTCCCGCGTTTTCACGCAAATTTTTCGCCCACCGGCCGATACAGTAACTACAGGGAAGTTTCACGGAGGAAGCATTCTCTTTCATGGATGTACTGGGGAGTGCGAGTCAGGTAGAGCTCAACCTGTCTCGAGCTCAATTGGATGAGGAACGGCAAATACGCGCGTTGGCCAGCGGCCTTCGCGTGAATTCTGCTTCCGACGACCCCAGCGGCCTCGCCATCTCGGAAAACATCCAAACCCAAGTCCTTGGTCTCCAGCAAGGCGTCCAGAACGTGCAAAACGCAAGCAATCTGCTCGACGTGGCGGATTCGGCGCTTTCGAACGTTCAAGAAATACTGCAGCGCGTTCACAGCCTGATCGTCCAATCATCCAGCGATCTGAACTCGGTTTCCGATTTGCAAATAATCCAAACGCAAATCGACCAGTTGCTGCAGGAAGTCAACAAAATCTCGGGTACCGCAAACTTCAACGGCGTCAACCTGCTGAATGGCTCACTCGCAGGATATTCGTCGAATTCTCCAACCATTCAGGAAGTGCAGTCACCACTGCTTCCTGACGGCAGTTCTCCAACCGGAACGCAAGTGGTCAACTGGGACGGCGTTAGCGGTCAGCCCGGAAATCTCGTGTCATCGGACATCGACCCCGGTCCTGCGACGCAACCGCGCGTCGATTCGACGAACTCGATCTCTTCGTTCGTCACGTTTCGCGTTATCGGTTACAGCGCCAATGCCGTCGATCCGGATACCGGTACTGCCATTGGCCCCGGTGATTACGTTCAGATCATCGCGTACAGCGCGGACCCGCGGATGGGCGTCGCGCCCGAGTGGGTCGACACGCAGGCGTTTTCCGTAAATGCCGGCGTGATGTCCGGGCTAACTATTCAGACTCCGTCCGGAACGCCTACAAACCTGCTCGACATCTCGATTGCAAATCTCACGCCGCAAGACGTGGGAACGTCGATTTCTTTTCTGACCAGTGTCCCGGCCGGTGGACCGACCCAGGGCACACCGCTTCAGGTGAACTCGACGGGCAACGAGGGCGGCGAGGTGCAGATTTCGCTGCCGTCCGTTTCGACGGCCGCGTTGAACCTCTCTGAGATTACGGTAATGCCGAGCCAGGTCGAAAACTCGAACGATCAGCTCACCGGAACGTCGGATAATTCGGTTTCGGCGGCTGACGCCGAGGCGCGCGTTCAGGCTGCGCTCGATTCAATCAGCCAAGTCCGTGCAACGGTCGGCGCGCAAACGGTCGCACTGCAAGAAGACGCAAACGATTCATCGATTCAAGTCGTCAATCAGACGGCGAGCGAGTCTGCAATTCGTGACGCGGACATCGGCCAATCCGTAACGCAGTTAACGATGGATCAGGTGCTTTCGAAGGTCGGCACGAGCGTGCTTGCGCAGATGCAAGCCGATGCGCAACTCGTCATCCAGCTCGTCGGCGGCTTGAATCCCGGGTCCAAGGGCAAGGTCTAGCGGCGGGCGGGCGCCCGGTGACCCTTCACTGCGGGGTTGACGAAGGCGCCTATACTAAAGAAGGATACCTCGCTAGGTGAGGCGTCCACGCAATACACAAGCCGCTGCCCAGAAACGTCGAGAGACGCCAACCGGGTAGACCAGACTGCGCCGACACAAGGCGATGTCTAACGCGGCTGAACCCGGGCGGAACCCGAGTGTTGCGGAGTGATGTTTGACCGGATGCTGGCAGCAACGACGCAACCGGCAAACAGCAACCGCAACGGTTCTACGATGCGTGGTGCCAAAGCATACGCGACTGGGGTATATCGGCGCTCACCGCGCGAGGCTGTCCTTGGGACAGTCTTTTTTATTTGGCCGCGCCGGCTATGCGGCGCCCTCGGGGAGAGTGTAGAGTGGCAGCAATGTTGAGGCGCCATGAGTTCTGGGGGCCCCACGAAGTGGGGGGCGCGGAGCCTAGGGCGCAGTGCCTTTAAACCAATGACATTTCACGAGGGCTTCGTTTCGGAGCTGGTGGGCCGGCGCGCGACGGTGAACGATTTGCCGATCGGGCGCGTGACGGATTTTCTGGTCAACAAGCCCGAGGACACGTTTCCGCAAATCGACGGTCTTATTATCAAAACGGCACAAGGCCCGCGCTTTGCACCGATGGACACGATCGCGGATGTCGATGACAACGGTGCCGTCGCACTCACCAGCACGCCGAAGGTTCCCGCGCCGCCCGGCGAGGACTCGCTCTATCTGGTGAACGACCTGCTCGACAAGCAGATCGTCGACGTCGACGGGCGCAAAGTCGTGCGCATCAACGATATCGAACTGGCGAACACCGGCGGCAAACTGCGCGTGGTTGCGGCGGACATCGGCGTGAGCGGATTGCTGCGCCGTTTGGGGCTCAAACACTTCGGCAAGCGGTTTACGCCTTGGATCTACAAGAACGTGCCGCGGTCGCTCATCGCATGGAACTCCGTTGCGCCGATACGCGAAGCGAACCCCTTTAACGTGCAGCTCTCGCAGGAGAGCAAACTTGCGCGCATGCATCCGAGCGAACTCGCCGAGATCATCACCGATCTGTCCGCACGCGAAGCTGCCGCGGTCATTCATCAACTGGATGACGAGACGGCCGCAGACGCGCTCGAACATCTCGACGCGGAAACGCAGCGCTCGATCATCGAAGATATCGGGACCGAGCGCGCCGCGGACATCATCGAAGAGATGGATTCGGACGATGCTGCCGACTTGCTTGCGGAACTCCCCGAAGAGCAGCAGACGCAGCTTCTCGCCGAGATGAACGAATATACGGCGGGCGAGCTGCGCGAACTGGTGAAGTACCCCGAAGACACGGCCGGCGGTATGATGACGACGGACTACACGTGGATCTATCCGCACCGCACCGCCGAACAGACGATTCGCAAGATTCGCGAGATCGCGCCCGAGTCAGAGTTCATATACTACCTCTACGTCGTCGACAAGCAAGACCGGCTCCTCGGCGCGTTGACGTTGCGCGCCTTATTGCTCGCGCCGCCCGACGCGACGATCGAGCACACCATGGACACCGACCTCGTGACCGTTGCGACGAGCACCCCGGCACGCGACGTCGCCGCGACAATTGCGCGTTACGATTTACTCGCCGTGCCGGTCGTCGACGACGACGGCAAGATGCTCGGTATCGTCACGGTGGATGATGCGATCGACGCGATCATGCCGGAGAACCTGGCCAAAGAATTGCCGCGTCTGACAGCTCGGCGTCAAACACGCCGCAGTAGCAACGTCACGGAGTAGGTGTCATCGCGGCGCCGTTGCGTCGCTGAAGAACTCCCAGCGGTTGCGGCCCGAGCGTTTGGCGCGATAGAGTGCGCGATCCGCGCGATCCATGAGCTCGTCGGTGTTCACGCCGTCCTGCGGATACAGGGCGATGCCGATACTGGTATGCATAACCCCACTAAAGCCGTCGATCTCCAGCGGAACTTCCAGCGTCGCCACGATCTTGCGCGCGAGATCGTCCGCATCGGCGGGCCCGTTCACCACCGGCTGCAATATCACGAACTCGTCGCCGCCGAAGCGCGCCACGGTGTCGCTTTCGCGCAGCGTCCGTATAAGACGATCGGCCACCGCTTTGAGCACGAGATCGCCCATGGGGTGTCCGAAGCGATCGTTGACGTCCTTGAATTCATCCAAATCCAAATACATCACCGCGAAGCCGCGATGATAGCGCTTGGCGGCGCCCATCGTCTGCCGAATCCGATCGTTGAACAGCACGCGGTTCGGTAAGCCCGTGAGCGAATCGTAAAATGCGAGCTGCTCGATACGCTCGGCGTGCTGCGCCCGCTCGATCGCGGCAGCGACGAACAGGGACATGAGCTGCAGCAGATCGCGATCGAGCTCTGGAATGCCGCCGGTGCGCGGGCTTCGCGACGCGAAGACCAAGGCGCCGAACTCACGGCTCCCGACGAGCAATTTCGTCGCGAAATATGACCGCCATGGCGCGGTGTCGCGAGCGGCGTCCTTGTTCCATGGGGGTTCGTTGAGATCCGGAATGAACAGCGTCTGCCGTTCGCCGATCAGATGGCGCGAAAGCCCCTCTTCCTTCGGAAACACCGAGCCGGCGTCAACGCCGCTTCCTTCGCCGACGGAATTCAGGACGCTGATTGTCGCCTCGTCGAAGCGCGTCAAATAGCCGTAATCGAAACCGAACAGACGGCATCCGAGCGCGAGCGTGTTGTCGATTTGCGATTCCACCGAGTCGCCGCGAGCCGCGGCGGCCAGGTAGAGTTCGCGAATGCGCTCGCCCTGCAACGCGATGGCGCGTTCCGCAATGCGCTGCGCCATTACGTTCTTGGCTATCGCATATGCGCCGTCGATGCGATCCGCGACGCGCAGCGGCACGAGTTTCATCTGCACGTCGATACGATTTCCCACGCGGTCCAGCAGGAACGAGTCGAATTCGATCGCTTCGCCGCGGCTCACCAACCGAAACGCATCCAGCGCCTCGTCACGGCATTCGGGCGCGATGATTTCGCTCCACGCTTTGCCGATGATCTGCTCGCCGTAAAAGCCCGTCGTCGCCTCCAGCGCGACGTTCACGCGAGAAATGCTGCCGTCGGCTTTGAGCGCCATGACGGCGTCCGGGTGATATTCAAAAAGAGACCGAAAACGCTGCTGATTGAGTTCGAGTGACTCCTCTGCCGCCCGCAGCGCGACCATGTCGTGCGCTTGAGCGAACACGCCCATGATCTGCCCATCGTGCTTGGCGGGAAAGAGATGGACTTCCGCCGGGATTTCGACGCCGGCTTTTCCGCGCAGCACCGTTTCGAAGTGCTCGATGAAGCCGCTCAGGGCCGAGGCAAAAGCGGCGTCGACGACCTTGCGATCGTCCGGAACGATGTGATGTTGGTAGTGGGTGCCCGCCATCTCGCTTTCGGAGTATCCCAAGAGCTGGACCGAGGCGGCATTGCACGAGACCATCCGGCCATTGCGATCGTACACCGCAATAGCGTCGGGACACCCTTCATAAAGCGATGCCAGCAGCTCGGCAAGGCGCAGTTTCGTTTGCATTCTAGGAGCCTGCGATTTGATTCGCCGAAGAGCAGCCCATGACTGCCGACGAACTCGTCGCGTTCGCCGAAGAGCTGGCGCGCATCGCGGCCGCGGGAGGCGGGTGCAAGGCACTCGCCGACGTCCTCGCGCGCCGCGGAAACGTCGGTGTCCTGGTCGAGGACGCAGACTGGCGCCACTTGGCGGCGGCGGGAAGCGCGCGCGTTCCGAGCAGCGTTCGCGCGCTCGTGGGTGCGTCCGCGGGCGGGCGCGAATACGCCGCGCTGGCAAACGGCCGCAGCGGGCGCACGCTGGCGATCGCGGCGGGGGAGAAGCGCCTCGGGCAAATCTCCGTATTCGGGGCGGGCGACCTCGACGCGCTCGAGCACGTCGTCCGGCTGACGGCGAGCGCCATCGGCGTGGAACTTGCGCGCGAACAGGGCGCGCAGCCCGGACGCAGGCGGGCGTTTTGGGAGCGCCTCGCGACCCAAGCGTACGTCGATGCATCCGCCGCGCGCGACGATGCCTCCGCGCGCGGCATTACGCTCGCGAGCCACTACGTTGCCATCGCGCTCGAACCCGAAGTGAGCGACGAGCGAACCGCGTCGAGCGATCAAACCGCGCTGCGCGAGACGGCGATACAAAGCTTTCGCAGCGGTGAGGGCGACGTCGGTTTGTGGGAACGCGGTGCAACGCTCTTCTTTTTCGTGCCGGCCGCGCGCGAAATCGATGCTGCGAATGCGCGCACGGCAACGTCGCTGCTGGGGCGAAACGTGAGCAAGAAGCATCCGCATCTGCGCGTGGGCGGCGGCGTCGGGTCTCGCGTTGCCTTTTTCGACGTACACGAATCCCTCGCGCACGCGCAAAGCGCGCTAACGATTTCTCGCCGCCTCTACGGTACCGGCCGCGTCGGCGTGCACGACGAACTCGGCGCATACCCCTTGCTGCTGGCGGGTGCGGATGCAAAAGCGCTGCGCGACTTCGCGACGCGTACGCTCGCGCCGCTGCGCGCGTACGATGAAAAGCACCAAACCGAACTCGAGCGCACGCTGCGCCTGTACTTCTCCGTCGGCGAGAACGTCAAGACGGCGGCAGAGCAGCTCAGCGTGCACCGGCACACCGTGTTCTACAGACTGCGGCAGATCGGCGAAATTTGCGCCTGCAAGCTCGCCGATCCGCACGACCAACTCACCCTGCGAATGGCGATGGCGATTGATGCACTCACAAACTAAAAACGCAACCGGCAAGCGCGACGTGCTGCGTATGGCAAAGGAGCGCGACGTCCGATTCGTTCGCTTGGCTTTTGCCGACGTGCTCGGCGTAAGCAAGAACGTTTCGATTCCGCTAAGCGAGCTGGAAGCCGCCCTCGACGGAAAAGTGACCTTCGACGGCGGGTCGATCGACGGATTCGTGCGCGGCGAAGAACTCGACATGATTCTCCAGCCTGATCCCGCAACGTTTGCGCTGTACCCTTGGGGGTCCCAGGCGCGTCTGCTTTGCGACATCGCGATGCCGGACGGCTCTCCGTTCGAAGGCTGCCCGCGCACCGCGCTCAAGCGCGCGGGCGAGGCGTGCCGCACGCTGCTTCCCGATCTTGCCGTCGCCATCGAAGTGGAATTCTATCTCTTCGAAGCGCGTGAAACCGAATACGGCTCGACGCGCACGTCCGACGTCGGCTCGTACTTCGACTTCTCCGCGAACGATCGCGGCGAGGACGCGCGAAGCGCGATCGTTTCAGCGCTGCAAGCGATGGGGGTCGCGGTAGCGAGCGCGCACCACGAGCATGGGCCGGGCCAGCACGAAATCGATTTCCCGCACACCGGCGTCCTGGAGGCTGCGGACGCTCTGCTCACGCTGCGCACCATCGCAAAGCACGTCGCCGCAGGTTACGGGCTTGAAGCGACGTTCATGCCCAAACCGCTCGAAGACCGCGCGGGCAGTGGTTTGCATGCGAACTTCCGCGTCGGCGAGGATGAAAAGCTCTACGCCATCGGCGGCCTGTTGGAACACGCGCCTGCGCTCACCGCCGTCTGCAATTCCACGGTGAACTCGTACAAACGCCTAGTCGCAGCTTGGGACGCGCCGATTTACACGGTGTGGTCGGAGCGCAGCGCAAACGCGCTCGTACGGGTTCCGCCGCACGAAGTGCCGCCGCAGGTAGAGATGCGCAGCCCCGATCCCGCGTGCAACCCGTATCTCGCGCTCGCCGTGCTGACCGGCGCGCTCGCCGACGGCGTCCAGCGGCAAACGCTGCCGGGCGATCCGCTCGTCGGCTCGACCTACGATCTCACGGAGCGCGATCGCCGCGAGCGCGGCATCGGCACATTGCCGAAATCGCTGCGCCAGGCAATCGCCGAGCTCGATGCGGACGGCGTGGTGCGCGCGTCACTGGGCGATCACGTCTACCATGCGTTTCGCGACGCAAAGCTCGCGGAATACGAACGGTACCGCCGCGCCGTGCATCCGTGGGAGCACCGGGCCTACCTACGACTCTACTAACTGCTCGTTTTCGGAACGTTGCGCACCAAGACGCGCGCGGTTTGCTTGTGCGATTGCGTGCTGCAAATCCGATCCCAAAAACGGGTTCGGCAGCGTCGCGTGCCAGGTGTCTTTTTGCAGACCGTTGCCCGAGATCGCGATGAGGCCGATGTTCGGCTGCGTCTGCTTGGCGCGTTTGAACAGTGACGAAGGATCGGCCGTCACCGTATCGCGGTCGACGATAACGACGTCCGCTTCTTCGATGCTCAGCCGCTCGAGCGCGGCAGTCAGCGTCTTGTCGCGGCGCGATGCATAGCCGTGCGTGCGCAACTCGTGGAGAATGTACGGCCCGAGATTTTCGTCTCCGGTAACGACGAGCACGCGCAGCACGCCGCCGACGCCGTCGCGCATGCGCGGCAGCACGATGGTGAACGTGCTGCCTTCGGCGAGTTTGCTCTGCACTTGAATGTTCCCACCGTGACGCTCGACCAGCGTTTTTGCGAGATACAAGCCAAGGCCGGTGCCTTTGATTTTGGATCGCTTTGCGTTGGATGCGCGCGTGAACCGTTCGAACAAAAACTTCATCTCGTCCGGCGGAATACCGATGCCTTGGTCGTGCACGGCGATGCGCACGGTGTGCTCCGTTTCGGTGATGCGCACGTCGACCTGCGCACCGTCCGGCGAGTACTTGATGGCATTGCCGAGAATGTTTTCGAAAACCTGGCGCAAGCGGGCCGGGTCGCCGCGCACGACCGGATCGTGGCCTTTTGTCGTGAGTTTGATTTGACGCTGCGGTGCAAGCGATTCGACGGTTTCGTTCACGATGTCGGCGACGTTCACGGGGTCGGTCGCGAGATTCAACTCACCCTGCTCGACGCGCGAGAGCGCGAGCGTATCGTTTGCCAGGTCGGCCAAGCGCATCGCGGACTGACGAATCGTCCGCAGCGCGCTTTCTGCGTCCTCACCCTCGATGGCGTGTTGTTCGAGCAGTTCGGTGAATCCGATGATGGTAGTGAGCGGGCCTTTGAAATCGTGCGCGAGCACGGCGATGAGATCGTCTTTCAGCTGATTGAGCTGGATGACGCTCGCGCGCTGCGACTGCAGTTCGCCGAAGAGCGCGACGTTTTGAATGGCGATCCCGATGTACTGGCGCAGCAATTCGAGCGCGAAGACGTCGTTTTCACCGAAGAGGCGATCGGCGGACTGAATGTCGAGTATCCACTCGTTGCGGCCGCTGGTGCCGGGAATCGCAAAAGCAAGCCGCGATTTATCGGCGCTGAGCACGGGCTTGCGCGAAGCAAACGCATCGACGATAAACCGGTCGGGCTTCCGGCGCTCTGCGGCCGGTTCGGTGCACACCAAGTCGCCGGAAGATCGCAGCGCATAGAGGGTGACGCTGCCGCCCCACAAGCGGCGCGCTTCCGCGGCCAGCAAGCCCACCACCGCGCGCACGTCGAGCGTTGCAAACACGCGGCCGGCGGCGTCGGTAAGCCGGCGCAAGATGACGTTCTCTTCCTGCAGGCGAGCCTCGCTTTGCGCGAGACGGTCGAGCAGCTGCTGCCGTTCGATGGCGTAGCGGAGCGAGCGGCGCATCGAAACGGCGTCGACGTGGCCCTTGAGCAAATAATCCTGCGCTCCGGCTTGCATCGCCTCGGTCGCGATCGATTCGTCCTCGAGCCCGCTCAAAATCACGATGGGTACGCGTGGAGCCGTCGCGCGCATCCGGCGCACGGCGTCAACCCCTTGCGCATCGGGGAGCGACATGTCGAGCAGAACGACGTCCAGGTCGGTGGTCTGCGCGATGGCGAGCGCGTCGGAAAGCCGCGTAGCTGTGTGAACCTCCGGCGTCTCTGAATCGCGCTGGAGGTACCGCTGCACGATGGTCGAGTCGGTCGTACTGTCCTCGACGACTAGGACGCGCATGTCCCTAGCGTTATCCCTGCGCTGCAGCCATACCTCGCAGCAGCTCCCACGCCTTGGCTACGTCCTCTCGCGTCGTGCGCAAATTTCCTATCGCCAAGCGCAGCGCAAAGTGTACCCCGAGTTTGGTATGAGAGAGAAACACCTCGCCCGTCGCATTCACCCGTTCCATGATCGCGGCGTTCAGCGTCTCCAATTCCGCCTCCGAACGGCCGGGAGGAGCATAGCGAAAGCACACCGCCGAGAGGGGGTGCGGCGCCAGGATCTCCCAACCGGGCTCGGCCTCGATCCAGCAGGCGAACTCCTGCGCCAGCGCAATGTGCCCGCGAAGACGATCGCGCAGCCCTTCTGCTCCGAAATGCCGCAGCACGAACCACAGTTTGAGGGCGCGGAACCGCCGTCCAAGCTGCAAGCCGTAGTCCATGTAGTTGCGCACGGACTCTTCGGGCGTACGCAAATACTCCGGAACCAGACTGAACGTGCGACGCAGCAGTTCCAAGTCGCGCACGTACAGCGCGGAGCAGTCCATCGGCACGAACAGCCATTTATGCGGATTCACGACGATCGAATCGGCGTGTTCCGCCCCTGCAAGCACCCAGCGAAACTCCGGCATGATCGCGGCCACGCCCGCATACGCGGCGTCGACGTGCAGCCACACGTTACGCTCGCGCGCGATCGACGCAATCTCCTCGATCGGATCGCGTGACGTGGTCGACGTGGTGCCCGCCGTCGCAACGACGGCCATCGGCCGCATACCGGCGGCGACGTCCGCATCGAGTTTGGCGGCGAGATCGTCCGGCGACATTTGAAAGCGATCGTCGCACGGGACGCGCACGACGTTCTCACGTCCCACGCCCAGTGCAATGCACGCTTTCTCGATATGTGAGTGCGTATGTTCGGTGACGTACACGCGCAGCACCGGGAGATCGCGCCCGCTCATGCCGTGTTCGCGAATGCCGAGATCGAGCGATTCACGCGCCGCGGCCAGCGCAGTGAATCCGCCGATCGACGCCGTGTCGTAAATGATGCCGGTGAATGCATCGGGCAAGCCCATCAGCCGCCCGAGCCAACGCATGACGACTTCTTCCAGCTCGGTCGCAGACGGAGACGTTCGCCACAGCATGGCTTTCACGTCGAGCGCCGCCGCCAGCGCTTCTGCAGCGACTGCCACCGGCGCGGCGCTCGTTGCGAAATAAGCGAAGAATCGCGGGCTGTTCCAATGCGTAATGCCGGGAAGAACGATGCGTTCGAAATCCGCCATCAACGCTTCGAACTGCTCGCCTTCTTCGGGTGCGCATGCCGGCAGCTGTGCGGCAATATCGCCCGGTTGCACCTGTGAGAGTACCGGATATGCACGCGCGTCGGAAAGATAGCGATCGATCCATTCCGCGACGGCGGAGAATTCGCTCTGAAACGTCTTCACGAGGCGAATATTCAGGAGTTTCTCATCTCCACCTTGAACCGGCTCCGCTATGATACGCACCGATAAAGCGCCCGCGCCGATTGGGCCGTACAGCCAAGCGGTTCTCGCCGGAAACGAACTGTTTTGCTCCGGGCAAATTGCCATCGATCCGTCCACCGGCGAGTTGAACGGCAGCGACGCCGCAGCGCAAGCGGAGCAAGTGCTGCGTAATTTGGGCGCCGTGCTTCGAGCCGCGCAGATGGATTACGGCAACGTGGTGAAGACGACGATTTTTCTGGTCGACATGAATGACTTCGCCGCGGTCAACACGGTGTACGCGAAATACTTCGACGCGGCGAAACCGGCGCGCTCAACGGTTGCGGTAGCGGCGCTGCCGAAGGGCGCACTCGTCGAAATCGACGCAATCGCGAAGATGCAATAGGCTGCTCGATGCCTTTATCGGGTGGATCGGATTTCATCCAGGGGCCGAGTGTTGGACCCGCATCGCCGGGACCGGCGTAAATGTCGCCCGGGGCTTCTCCAGGCTGATAGTAGAGGTTGCCGTCAGGATAGTTCATCACCCAGCAGCCGCTGCAGCTTCACTACAGGGGCCTTCGGTCGCGTCAAACACCATGAAGTGCGGGTAGATCAGCGCAAATCGCAACGTCGGCGAATGCACGTAGTGCTCGATGGATCGAACGACGGAGCGCTCCTCGTCAGTTAGTGCCGGGACTCCGGTTTTTCCGATATCGTAGGCGGCGGCGTGTACGTCCACGTCGCTTGTTTCTTTGCGGAACATGCAGCGAGCAGAGCAGTCAGCGCAGCCGCCGCCACCCGAAGGACGGGCTGCAAATCGCGGCTTACGGTTCTTGCGATCCGGGCGGACGCTGGAGTGCCGCGACACGCTGCTTGGCTAGACGCACGACGTCAGGATCCATGTCCTCGGCACCGGCTGCCGCTTTGAACTGGAGACGTGCCAGTGCGTCCTGTCCTTGATGCTCGTAGGCGTCTCCGAGCAGAAAATGCAGTTTGCCGTTGAGAGGCGCAACCGCAAGGCCCTTAATCAATGCGGCCTGCGCGAGTTGGTACAAACCGTGCGCGTTGTACGTGTAGCCGAGATCGATGTACGCATCCGGTGAATACGGATACACCGTCATGGCCTGCACGTAGTAGGTGACTGCGCGTTTCCAGTCGCCGTTGACGTCCGATAGATACCCGAGGTTGACCAGCGCCTCGCCGCGCTCCGGCGCGAGGTCGTGCGCTTTCTTCAAGACGCCCGTGGCCAGCGTGTACTCTTGGCTCTCGAGGTATGTCGCGCCGAGGTTGTCTTCGCACGCATAGTTGTAATAATCGTGCCGCAGACAGCCGTCGAACTGATCGATCGCGGCACTGTACTGATGCTCGTCCAGATACGCAAGACCGAGGCCGTTCATCGCGAGCACCGCGTCAGCACCGTCATCGATAGCGCGTTCGAAGTACGAGATCGCCAGCTGCGGCTGGTGCAGCGCTTCGTACACTTGTCCGAGCTCGAGCTGCGCTTCGGCATCGTTGGGAAAGTCTCTCGCGACGGTTTCGCGCTCTTTTTCGTAGTCTTTGAAGTCGCCCTTGCGCAGATGCAATTGCACGAGGTCGGGCACGGAATCCGTTCCGGGCAAGCTGCGGTTGAACTCGTTAATCGCGTCGTCGACGCGATTCTCGGTTGCATATACCGAGCCGAGACGGTTGTGCGTCTCTTTGTCCTTGGGCGCATAGCCGAGAATGTGCTCGTAGGTTCCCTCGGCTCTCTTCAAGTCGCCGTGGCGGTAGTAGAGATCGCCAAGTAAACGCTCCGGCCCGATTTCTCCCGGATGACCCGCAACGTACAATTCAAGCCCGCGAATCGCACCCGCCAAATCCCCGGCGGCAACGCGATCGCGAGCGCCGTTCATCGCTCCCTGCGGATCGGCGGGAAGAGGATCGACATCCTGAGGATCGACCTGAATGGTGATTGTCTGCTGATCGTTTGCGCGCGCAACACCAAATGCGCAGCATGCAAACAGTGCCGCCACGGCGAGAAGCCAAATAATTCGGCGCATACGCACGAGCCTCCGGACCTCGGTACTATTCTAACCCGAAAACGCGGTCGCGGCGAGCGTTGTGACGGGGCCTTGCGCCGGTGGGCGGCCGTTTGGTCCGCCCGGCGGCCGGGCACTATTTGACCAGGGGCAAAACGTTGCTCGGCGTCAACGGATAGAACGTCATGACGACCACGAACGCCGCGCAGATGGCAAGGGTGACGTACGCCAGCGGCAGCTGCGCGAAGCCTCCCGTCGCGGCTTTCACGTGGCGATCGTACATCAAGCGGATGACTTTGAAGTACGCGAACAGCGAGATGGCGGTACCCGCTATGAGCAGCGCGGCCAGCCACGGGAAACCGGCGCTTACGTTGGTCGACAAGATAAGAATCTTTCCCAGGAAGCCGGCCGTCGGCGGAAAGCCGGCCAGCGCGAGCAGAAAGAACGTCATCGCCGCGGCAAGCCCGGGCCGGCGTGCACCCAACCCCTGGAACGATTCGATGCGCGAGCCTTCCTCGGCGGCACTCGGCGAGAGGATCGCGACCACCGCGAATGCGCCCAAGTTCATGAACATGTACGCGACGAGATAGTAGATCGCGTACCGCACGCCGAGCGCCGTGCCGCCGGCAAGCGCAGCGACGATGTAGCCGATCTGCGCGATGCCCGAATATGCGAGCAATCGTTTCATATCGGTTTGCGCCAGCATGCCCAGGTTACCGGCGATCATCGAAATGCCGGCGATGATGAAGAACGGCACGAGCAGTGCATGCGACGCACCGCCGGCCAGCGCGGCATAAACGAAGCGCGCGAAGACGGCGAGCGCTCCGGCCTTCGTAACGACGCTCATGAAGGCCGTCACCGGCAGCGGCGCACCTTCATACACGTCGGGCGACCACACGTGAAACGGCACCAAACTCAGTTTGAACGCAAGGCCAATCAGGAACAGGCCGCCGCCCATCCAGTACAACGGGTTCGCCGCTACGGCCGGATTGGCCAAACTTGCGAGCGTGACGCTGCCGGACGCGCCGAAAAGCATCGCCATTCCGAAGAGCAAAAAGCCCGACGCGGTGGACGAGAGGATGAGATATTTCAGACCCGCTTCGCGCGAGGTCGGACGATCGGCCAGCGCGCACAAGCAGTACAGCGCGAGCGAAAGCAGCTCGAGGCCGAGGAAAACCGTCATGAGGTTGGCGGCGCCCGCCATCAGCATCGCCCCGCTGGTCGCCCAAAGAATCAGTGCAACGACTCCACCCATTCGCTCGGGACGGCGCGTTGCGTTCAAAAGCGCGATCGAAAAGATCGACGCAATGATGATGATCTCTTGCAGCACGACGGCGAACCCGCCAAGCACGAAACCTCCGTAGAAGGCATCGTACGCCTGCCCGTAACTCTTTGCGGCGAACACGCCCGCGGCGATGAGTCCGGCGATGCCGAGCAGCACGGAAACCCACCCGTTCGACTTGCGCATCACCAGATCGACGAATAGAATCAGCACGGCAACGCCTGCCACGATGAACAACGGCAGGACGGCGTTCCAGTCGGCCCACGTATACGGGTTCGAGATCATTTTGAAAGGCGCTCCGTTCCGAACTCCGCGCCCCCCGTTGCAAGCAACGGGGCCCCCAGGGCTTCGTGGCGCCTAAATGTACTGCTGACTTGAGCACTCCCCGTGGGCGCCGCAGCGATTGTTGCCGCGCTCAGGACAGCGTGGGGATAGACGCCCAGAATGACGAGCGCGGCGAGCAGCGGTGCGACCGCCAAGCCTTCGATCCACGTAAGATCGCGCCGTTCCGGAATGTCGCTGCGCTCGGGCCCGTTGATGATATCTTGCAGCAGACGCAGCACGTAAGCCGAGGCAAGCACGATCGGAATCAGTGCGATGAGCGCGGGCCAGAAGTACCCGTTCTTGAACACGCCGGTCAAAATGACGATCTCGCCGACGAATCCGGCCAGTCCCGGTAAGCCGAGCGCAGCCAGCGCTGCAATGGTAAAGGCGCCGGCCAATTTTGGATTCACCTTGCCGAGGCCGCCCAGACGCGTCAGCGAGCGCGTATCCTCGCGTTCTTCGACGTACCCCAAAATCAAGAACAGCGCAGCGCTGAAGAGCGCATGCGCCACGATGTAAATGTAGGCACCTTGAATCGCAATGGGGTTCTGACTGAAGATCGCGAGCACGATCAAGCCCAAATGCGAGAGCGACGAGTACGCGACGATGCGCTTGGCATCCGTCTGCATCAGCGCGATAAATGCGCCGTACAGCAGCGACACCAGGCTCGCAACGATGAAGATCCAGCGCCACTCGCCCATAGCGTTCGCGAAGAACGGCAGACCGATGATCAGAAAGCCGAAGAGCCCTGCTTTTGATTGCACCGAACTGACGAGTGACACCATGACCGGCGGTGTATCGCTATAGGTTGCCGGCATCCAGGTGTGCAGCGGAAAGACCGGCGTCTTGACGACGAAGGCGATCGCAAAGCCGGCGAAAATCCAGGGCGCCCACTGTCCGACGAGTTGGTGCGTGGTCCCGATGACGTCGGTCGAGCCGTACAGTACGCCGAACGCCGCGGTCGAAAGCAGCAAGAGCAAACCGCCGGAAAAATTATAGATGAGATATCGCCAAGCAGTATCGCGGTGCGAGCCCCAACCGACGAGTGCGAAGAATGGCGGGATGAGCATCAGATCCCAAAACAGCGCGAATGCCAGGATGTCGCGCGCCATGAAGACGCCCATCATCGTGCCTTCCAAGAGCAGCAACAGCGCAACCATCGTGCGCGTCTGCGCCATGTTCGTCGCGAGCACCGCGCAAAACGTGCAGAGCGCGAGCAGCAGCACGATCCAAAACGCGAGGCCTCCCCACGACCAATGGAGAGACGCGGTGAACGGACGCGACAGCCAGCGCGCCGCGAACGTGCCGTCGCTTCCGGCAATGAGCGGCACGAAGAACGTGATTGCCGCGACCGCACACCCGACGACCCGGCTCACGAGCCGGTCGGTGCGCGGAAGCACGAAGAGCGCGCATCCCGCGACGATCGGTAAGAGGATGAGGACGAGTGACATCAGTGGTTCACCTCACGAGTTCGTTGCAAAAGATCGTGAAGGGTTTTTCGGCGGAAAAGACGAGATTTTGTGACTAAACTCGTGAGGTGGGCCACTTACCGCATCGCTCCTTCCAGCGCGTAGTACACCGCGAAACAGGCGGCGCCGAAGACGATGATCAGTGCGTACGCTCGCAGCAAACCCGTTTGGAAACTGCGCACCACCGTGCCTAGGAACCGATTCGAAAACACGACTTCGCGCACGACGCCGTCGACGAAATGCGGGTCGAACCACTGCCCGAAGAAATCACCGAGCTTCTGCGAAGGCTTGACGAAGAGCCAATCGATGACGTCGTCCCAGTAAAACAGCCGCACGAGAATCGCGGGCAGCGTTTCGCTCTCGCGTTTGAGCCGCTCCGGCGCATTTTGCAGCGCCTCCGGCGTCGCGTAGCGCCAATAGGCAATCCCGGCACCGATGATCAGCATCACGATGGCAATGCCCGTCGTGACTCCCTCGCTGATTGTCGAAGCGG
Organism: Vulcanimicrobiaceae bacterium; assembly: GCA_035294905.1. GTDB lineage: Bacteria > Vulcanimicrobiota > Vulcanimicrobiia > Vulcanimicrobiales > Vulcanimicrobiaceae > DATGJX01. The sequence continues at coordinate 22,983 of DATGJX010000059.1, forward strand.
GCAGCCTTTCAAGTGGAAACGAGTGGGCGAAGAAGTGCGCCCACGGCGAGTTTCCGGGAAGCATGACGTAACCCGCGGCAAACGAGAAGAATCCGAGTATCGCGACCGGTACCGCCATGAGCCATGCCGGTGCATGCGTGTGGTCTTCCGCATGCGGTTCGCTCGTTTCGTGCTTGATCGCGGCAGTTGACGCTGCAACTTCGGTTTCAATCCCGACGTCGGCCGGCTTCAGGTCGCCACGATACGTTCCCATGAACGTGACGAAAAACAGACGGAACATGTAGTACGCCGTGATGCCCGCGGTCAGCAAACCGATGGCCCACAGCCACAAATCGCCGTGCTCGATGTCGCCGTAAATGACCTGATCCTTGCTGAAGTATCCCGAGAAGAACGGCGCGCCGCTGATGGCGAGCACCGCCGAGAGCATCGACCAGAACGCCACGGGCGTTCGCTTGCGCATACCGCCCATCAGGCGAATGTCTTGCTCGTCCGAAAGCTCGTGAATGATGATGCCCGACCCGAGAAACAAGCACGCCTTGAAGAATGCGTGCGTGAAAAAATGAGCGACGCCGGCGCTGAACGCGCCCACGCCCACACCCATGATCATGTAGCCGATCTGCGACATGGTCGAATAGGCGAGGATGCGTTTGATGTCCCACTGCGCGATGCCGAGCAGCGCGCCGGCAAGTGCGGTCAACGCGCCGACGGTTCCGACGAGTATTTGCGCCTCGTGCGACGCGAGCCAGAGCGGCGCGCATCGGGCAACCAAATACACGCCGGCGGTGACCATCGTCGCGGCATGGATAAGCGCCGAAACCGGCGTCGGGCCTTCCATGGCATCCGGAAGCCACGTATGCAGCGGCAGTTGCGCCGACTTCGCGGCCGCGCCGATGAAGAGAAACACGCACGTCCAGAACAGCCACGGATCCAGCGCGTGCGGATTGGCGAACACGTCGGCAAAGCGAACCGAGCCCACTTTCGCGATCATGATGAAGATGGCGAACATGATGCCGACGTCGCCGACGACGTTCAAGACGAACGCCTTACGCGCGGCTGCTACCGCGGACGGTTTGAAGAACCAGAAGCCGATCAGAAAGTAGGACGCAAGCCCGACCAGTCCCCAGCCGACGAGCAATCCGACGAAATTGTCGGAGAGCACGAGCGTGAGCATCGCGAACACGAAGAAATTCATATACGCGAAGAAGCGCGCGATCGCGTTGTCGTTCCACATGTACCCGACGGAATAGAGGTGGATGAGGAACCCGACGCCCGTGATGATCAGCACCCAAATCAGCGAGAGCGGGTCGAGCAACAACCCGAAATCAAAGCCTTGCAGCCAGGTAAAGAGATGCTGCTCCGCACCGAGTTGCGAACCCGAATCTTGCGTCGCGATGTTCCACGACACCAGCGCCGCGATGAACGCCGCGCCGATCACGGCGCTTCCGAGCACTCCGGCGTAACGCTTGAGCTGCGGCCCGAACGCCCAGCACGCTATCGCACCGGCCAACGGCAACAGCCAAATCACGAACAACGCCGGATAGCTTCCCGGAATTCCCATCTGATGCACGTCCAAGCTCATCCTTTTAGAATTGCAACCTCGTCGACGTCGACGTTTTCCCGCGACCTAAAAACGACGACGACGATGGCCAGGCCGATAGCGGCTTCCGCCGCGGCGACGGTGATCACCAAAAATGCGAAAATGTGTCCGGCATTGTTGAGCCATGCGCGCGCGAACGCCAGGAACAACAGATTCGCGGCGTTCCACATCAGCTCGATGCTCATCAGCATGATGAGGGGATTGCGGCGCAGCACCACACCGGCGACGCCGATGAGAAATATCACCAGCGAGAGGCTGATATAGTTGATGAGCGCGACAGGCAGCAGTGATTCGTGGGGCATGCCTATTCCTCACCCGCTCGCATGATCGCTTCGCGCATCTCGCGCTCGACGATGCGCGCCCGCCTGCGCGACTGCACGTACGGCGCGGATTCTCCGGCGAGCAGAATGACGCCGATCACTGCGACCATCAAGATGAATGCGGTGATTTCGAACGGGAGCAGATTGGTCGTGAAGAGCGCTTTGCCGAAATCGCCGACCGATCCGAAGACGTCGGCCGCGCCGACCGGGCCCGCTTGCGAACCGCTCGCGGATTGTGCAACTGGAGAAGGCTGGAAAACGGCCGGAATATGCGCGAGGCCGTAAATCAAAAATCCGAGAATGACGACCACGCCGAGCGTGGCCGGTACCGCTATCTTGGGGAGGCGATCCGAACCCAAGCTGAACGGCGCCACGCCGCTGGAAAGCAGCGCGATGACGAACAGAAAGAGCATGAGAATCGCGCCGCTGTACACGATGATCTGGATAACCGCCAAAAATTCCGCGGCGAGCGAGAAAAACATGATGGCGAGCGCGGCAAAATGCACCAAGAGGCCCACAACGCTGTACACCGGCTTGCTCGCGATAATTACGAAAATGGCGCTGGCAATCAAGACGAACGCAAGAATATAGAACTCGATCATTCTAAAGGCACTCCCGCTCAGGCGGAGCCTGTCCTGAGCGGCGCCGAAGTGCGCCCCCCAACTTCGTTGGGGCCCCCAAACCGTGGCGCGCGTCGGCATAGTGCCGGCACAAGCCCTCCCCGAGGGCGCGCCAAAATAGCCTGATCACTTTTCTGCGAGCCCTTTCTTCTGCGTCTTGAGGATTTGGCCGCGCCACGTTGCGTCGTAACCGTCCCGCCACTCGACCGTGGATTTACGCTCGGCGACCTCTCCGAGATCTGCCGGAATACCACCGGGCCGATCGTCGGGCGGCGTGCCGACGCCGGCTTCGGGCGGCACGAGCAAACGATCCTTTGCGTAAATCAGCGAACCGCGGCGAAAATCCGACATCTCGAAGCGCGGCGTGAGCACGATTGCGTCGGTCGGACACGCCTCTTCGCACATACCGCAGAAGATGCAGCGCAGCTCGTCGATTTCATAGCGGGCGGCGTAGCGCTCACCGGGTGAGCGGCGATCTTCCGGCGAGTTTTCCGCGCCGACAACCGTAATTGCATTGGCCGGACACACGCTCGAGCATAATTCGCAGCCGATGCACCGCTCCTTACCGTCGCCGTAGCGGCGCAACTCGTGCAAACCGTGAAAGCGCGGCGCATGTTTCTTCTTTTCCGACGGATATTGAATCGTCGGCTTCTTTTGAAACATGAACTTGAACGTTACGCTCAGACCCGCGATCAGCGCACCGACGTTATATAGGTTTTTCTTCATTCTAATGGCACTCCGCCCTAGGCTCCGCGCCCCCCAACTTCGCTGGGGCCCCCAAACCGCGGGGCGCATAAACATTTCTGCTAAAATGAGCACTCCCCGAGGGCGCCCCAAACTTATGTGAGAGCATATTTATCCCCAGACCGCGACGACGACGGCCGTCGCGATCAGGTTGAGTGCTGCGACGGGCAGCAGAAATTTCCAACCGAACGCCATCAGGCGGTCGTACCGCAAACGCGGGAACGTCGAGCGCAGCCAGATGTAAAAGAACATGAACAGCCCCACTTTGATGAGGAACCATACGATGCCCGGCACGAACGTCCAGCCGAAAGGCGCGATCCAGCCGCCAAGAAAGAGCAGCGTCGCGATACACGATACCGTGAGCATGTTGATGTACTCGGCGATAAAAAACAGGCCGAAGCGCAAACCGGAATACTCGGTGTTGAAGCCGCCCACGAGTTCCGCATCCGCTTCGACCAGATCGAACGGCGCGCGGTTCGTTTCGGCAACGGCGGTTATCGCATAGATGACGAAACCGACGAACTGCGGGATGAAGTACCACAGTTTGCCCTGGCCGTTCACGATGCCGACCAGCGAGGTCGTGCCGGCCAAAATCAAAACGCCGATGAGCGACATCGACATCGCCAGCTCGTAGCTGATCATTTGCGCGGTGGCGCGCACGCTCCCGAGCAGCGGATACTTCGAACCGGAGGCCCAGCCGCCCAGCGTAACGCCGTACACCGCAATCGACGTGAGCGCGAGAACGAACAGTATGCCGGCATTCACGTCGCCGATGGCCCACACATTGCCCGGCGCCGGCTGAGAAAACGGAATCACCGCATACACGGAAAACGCCGTGATCAGCGAGATGAACGGCGCCAAGCGATAGATGAGCGGATCGGCGGTTTTCGGCGTGAGATCTTCTTTCAGGATCAGCTTCACCGCGTCGACCGCCGGCTGCAGCAAACCCCACGGACCCACGCGATTCGGACCTGGGCGCAGCTGCATCCAGCCCATCACTTTACGCTCGAAAAGCATTGCGTACGCGAATGTCGTGATGACGACGAACAGCAGCACGACGCATTTCAGCAGTACGACCCACCAAATGTTTGCGGCGGGCGTCCACCAAGCGTTGGTCACGGCGCTACCTCCACCATAGTGGTGTGCGCCTTGCGGACGTTGCTCACTTGCACTGACGCTCCTTCGGGGAAGCAGTTGGCCGGGTCGTCCGGCAATCCGTCGATAAGCGCGACGACGCCGCGCGGCATGCTCGAACGAATCTCAACGAGCAGATCGTGAATCGTTCGGGAGCGGTCATCCTGAGCCGCTCGAAGGACGACGTCGATGTAGTCGCCGGTGCTCACGCCGAGGTCGGCTGCGTCTTGAGCTGAAATCGCGGCTTCCGGAAGCGGCCGTAAATCGGCAAGGCGATCGTCGTGCGCGCTCGTTCCGCCGCCCGCAAAAATGCGCGACTGCAGCACCACGCGAAGCGCCGTGTCACCCTGACGTGTGTCGCCCTGACCCTTCGATACCTCAGGGCGGGGCTGCGTCGAAGGGGCGCCGAGCGTAGGCGAGGCGACGCGCGCATATCGATCGTCGCCGAAAGTGAAAGTCTCGGGCGCGTTCGCAAGCCGTGTGATGACCGTGCGGTCGAGCTCTTCGACGCTCGGCAGATCGACGCCGAGCTGCTGCGCAAGGCCGACGAGGATTTCCAAATCGGTAAGCGCGCTCTCCGGCGATTCGAGCGACTTGGCCGCATTGACCGGCAGCACGTCGCCCGCGAGATTCGTCGTCGTTCCGCTCTTCTCGAACGCGCCTTTTGCAGGGAGCACGAGCGTCGCGAGTTGCGCCGTATCGGTCATGAAGAGGTCGCTCACGACGAGGAACGGCACGTTTTCGAGCGCCTTGCGAACGAGCTGCGCGTCCGGGTAGTGCAGCATCGGGTTTGCACCGAGGATCGACAGCACGGCCAGATTGCCTTCGCTCGCGGCCGCCAGCATAGCACTCGTGTCCATGCCGCCTTGCTGCGGCAGCATGCCCATCGCTTCGGCGCCGCGCGCGTTCGGCTGCTCGCCCGTGATGTACGTGAGCACTTGCGCGTTCTGCGGAAGCGCTTCAATCATCGTCTTGCCGAGCGTGAGATCGACGCCGTCCCAAATGACCGCGATTCGCTGCGCGTTTTGCGGTAATGCGTTGACCGCATCGTCAACCGTTGCAACGTCTTGACACGGAATCGGCGGCGGATACGGCTGCTCGTAGGAGCCGACGCGAATCAGTTTGACGTTCTTTTGGAACGCCGCTTTGCGAACGCGCAGATCCATGATTGGCGCGCGTTCCGCCGGCGATTCACCGATCAAGACGATCGCGTTGACGTTTTCGAGATCGATCAGTTTTCCCGCGCCGCGTCCGGGCCTCGCCTGGCGCTGCCGGCCCGCACGCCAATCGAGATTCTGCACGCCTTTCGCGCGAAACACGTGCGAGAGCAAATACGCTTCTTCGTTGGTGAGGCGGCCGCCGCCGATGGCGCCGACCGTCTTTGGATTCGCCTTGACTCCCTGGGCGATGGCCGTCGCCCACATTTGCAGCGCGTCATCCCAGCCGACCTGAATCCATTCGCCGTTTTGCTTGTAGAGCGGCTGCGTGATGCGCCTGGGATGATCGTAGAAATTGATGTTATAGCGCCCGCGGTCGCACAGCCACCAATCGGATATCGCGTCGTCATTGGTAACGGTCATCGTGCGCTGAGCCTTGCCGTGCCGTACGTCGACGTGCATTTGGCAGCCCACGGAGCACTGCGTGCACGAGGTGGTCGTGCGGCGCAAGTCCCAAGGCCGCGCCTTGAAACGGTACTGCTTCGAGGTGAGCGCGCCGACGGGGCACAGCTCGGTGACGTTTCCGGTGAAATTGTGGCGGTATGCCTCGCCCGTCGCCGTCGCGATGATGTTCTTCACGCCGCGATCCTTGAGCACGAGCTGCCGTTCGCCGACGATGATGTCATCGAAGCGCACGCAGCGCTGGCAAACCACGCAGCGCTCTTCGTCGAGCACGATCGTCGGGCCGAGATCGACGGCCTTCGGCTTTGGAACCTTCGGATCGACGCTCGACGAAAACCCCTGACCGTAAGCCATAGAGTAATCTTGAAGGTCGCACTCGCCGCCCTTATCGCAAATCGGACAATCCAGCGGGTGATTCTTGAGATAGAACTCGAGCACGGAGCGGCGCCCTTCGGCGGCGTTTGCACTTTGCGTATGCACGACCATGCCGTCCGTGCATGCCGTGTTGCAGCCGATCTGCAGTTTGGGCATGCCTTCTACTTCCACCAAGCAAATGCGGCAAAGACCTGCGGGCCCCATCTTCGTGTGATAGCAGTACACCGGAATCTCACGCTTGATGAGCTTCGCGGCTTCGACGAGCAGCGTGCCTTTGGGCACCTGCACTTGCACGCCGTCAATCGTGACGGTAACTAAATCCACATTGCCTCCGCGGTACGTCGCAGTACACTCATGCTTTCACCGTTTCGCGAATGACCCGCGCCTCGAATTGCTCGGGGAAGCGCTTGAGGACCGACAACAAAAACGGTTCGATGGAATCGCCGAGCGGACACAAATTGATGCCGGTGATCTGATGGCCGACGCGGTTGAGCATCTCGATGTCCGATTGAAGGCCGTGACCTTCGACGAGGCGATGCAGCACGGTCTCGAGCCAGTCACCGCCCTCGCGGCACGGCGTGCATTGGCCGCACGACTCGTGTGCGAAGAACCGCGCGAGGTTGTGCGCCGCGCGGACGAAATCCGTCGTGTCGTCCATGACGACCATCGCGCCGGAACCGAGCATCGTTCCGGCTTTGGCGAGCGATTCGTAGTCGTACGGCAGATCCAGATGCTCCTCGAAAATGCATGCCGATGAACCGCCGCCCGGCTGAATCGCCATGAGCTTGCGTCCGGGGCGCAGACCGCCGGCGATCTCGATCAGTTCGCGGACGGGCGTGCCGAGCGGCACTTCGTAGTTGCCCGGTTTCTGCACGTGTCCGCTGATCGAAATGATCTTGTAGCCTTTGCTGCGCTCGGTGCCGACCGATGCGAACCACTCCGCGCCCTTCTCCAGAATCGGCACGAGATACGCCAGCGTTTCCACGTTGTTGACGACGGTCGGCATTCCGTACAAACCGGCGACTGCCGGAAACGGCGGTTTCAATCGCGGCTCGCCGCGCTTGCCTTCCAGCGAATTGAGCAGCGCCGTTTCCTCGCCGCAGATGTATGCGCCGGCGCCGCGGTGTACGGTAACTTCCAAATCGTAGCCGGTGCCGAACAGGTTCTTGCCGACGAAGCCGGCCTTGCGCGCCTGTTCGATGGCTTGGTTGAAGATCTCCGCGCCGCGCATGAACTCGCCGCGTATATAGATGTAAGCATGATGCGAGCCGATGCCATATGCGCCCAGTAAGATACCCTCGAGCACCAGATGAGGCGTCTCTTCCAGCAGCATGTGGTCCTTGAACGTCCCGGGTTCGGCCTCGTCCGAGTTGCAGACCAAATAGCGCGGACGATCGTTTGACGGCAGAAACGACCATTTGCGTCCGGTTGGGAAACCGGCACCTCCGCGACCGCGCAATCCCGACTTGTCGGCCGCTTCCAAAACGTCGGCGGACTTCATCGTTTTGAACGCGCGCTCGAGCTGCTTGTAGCCCCCGCGCTGCCGATAGACGTCGATATCGCGCAGGTTCGCCTCGCCGATACCGGCAGTCAGCACTTTGGTGACCGGCATTACTGCAAATCCTCGCTCTCGAGCACGGTGGTAATCGTCGGCTCGACGTTTGCCAGGCGTTCTTTCGTGCGGCCCTCGAAGCGCGGCTGCTGGGCAAGAATACGGTCGATCATGATCACGCCGTCTTTGTCGACGCCGGATCCGTTGTTCGGATTCGGCTGATCGATTGCGCCGAGCGATTTGCCGCCCTGCGAGACCTGCGTGTCCTGCAGCACCTTCCACGTGCGCTCGGGCTTGTCGGTTTGCGCCATCGGCACCACGGAATAGGTGCCCGCGCGCATCGCATCGAGCATTTCGTCGATCATCTGCGGTGTGAGGTCGTAGACGAAGTCGAGATTGACTTGCATGCACGTCGCGCGATCGCATGCAGCCAGACACTCGACCTCTTCATACGAAAACAACCCGTCGGGCGTCGTTTCCAAGTGCCCGATGCCGAGCTTCTCACGGAAATACGCCATGATGTCTTCCGCGCCGTTGATCGAGCACGCGAGGCCGCGGCAGACCTGCAGCACGTATTTGCCGACGGGTTTGCGAAAGAACAACGTGTAGAACGACACAGTCGATTCGACGACGGCAGTCGTCAACGCGAGCATGTCGGCAACCGCGCGCTGCGCCTCGGCGCTCGCGTATCCTTCGTGCGACTGAAACAAATGAATCAGCGGCAGCAGCGCGGAGCGTGAATGCTCGTAGCGCGCGATGATCTCTTCGCACTCCGGCCGCAACCGCTCGAGCAGCGCCGGAAATTCTTCTGCTCTCGTAGCCACTAACGGTCGACCTCGCCGAAGACGGGATCCACCGAGCCGATCATTACCACGAGATCGGCGATGAGATTACCGGGCGCCATCCCCTTGAGCGATTGAAGATTGTACATCGACGGCGGACGGGTGCGCACGCGGTACGGCCGGTTTCCGCCGTCGGAGACGATGTAGTACGCGAGTTCGCCGCGCGGGCTCTCCGTCGCCTGATAGACGTCGCCCGGCGGGACGCGGAAGCCTTCGGTCATGTATTTGAAATGATGGATCAGCGCTTCCATGGAAAGCGCGATCGTTTCTTTCGGCGGCGGCGCGACTTTCGTGTCGTCGATCATCACCGGCCCGCGCACCTTTTTCAGTTTGTCGCGCACTTGCTTGATGATGCGCATCGATTCTTCCATCTCGTCCAACCGTACGAGAAAACGCGCGTACGAGTCGCCCTCCTCGCGCGTCGGCACGTCGAACTGAAGGTTTTCGTATCCCGAATACGGATACGCCTTTCGCACGTCATAGGCGATGCCGCTCGCGCGCAGGCTTGGACCGGTAATGTTCCACTGCACGACTTCTTCCGGCGTCATGATACCGACGTCGATCATGCGATCCTGCAGAATCGGATTGGCTTGCAGAAGCGCTCGCAGGTCGCGCATGCGGCCGGGAAATTTGTCCACGAGCGCATCGAGACGCTCCTCGTAGCCGGCCGGAAGATCGCCGTTGACGCCGCCCACTCGAAAGTAGTTCGGGTGCATGCGCGCGCCGCCTGACGCTTCCTGCAAGTCCAAAATGTTCTCGCGTAAATCGAACGTGTAGAAAAACACCGAAAGCGCGCCTAAATCGATGCCGCCGGTGCCGAGCCACACGCAGTGCGAGGCAATGCGCGTGAGCTCCGCGTTGAGCACGCGAATCAACTGCGCGCGCTCGGGAATTTGATCGGTGATGCCGAGCAGTTTTTCGACGGCCAATGCGTAGCAGAAGGCATTGTTGGACGGCGCCAAGTAGTCCATGCGCTCGACGTTCGTTTGCGCGGTCGACCAGAACTGATTCTCGCAGTTCTTTTCGATGCCGGTGTGGAGGTAACCGATTTCCGGCTCCGCTTTGACGATGTTCTCGCCTTCGATCTCCAGCATGATCTGCAGCACGCCGTGCGTCGACGGGTGCTGCGGACCCATCGAGAGCACCATGGCGTTCCCGTCTTTGGAAATGACCTCGGGGGAAAGCGGCGTTGCACTCATGCTCATGACTTGGATCTCTCCCCATCGCCCGAAGCGCGCACTTTCGCTATTTGGGCTTGCAGGGCTTCGAGCGTGCGACCTGAGGGCGGCGTGCCGGCGTTGACGTTGGATTTGAGTGCGAACGACGGACGCGGCGAACGCTCGCGAGCGGGCCCCCGCAACGGATAATCTTTGCGCAGCGGATACCCTTCCCAATCGTTCGGCATTTGAATGCGCCGCATGTCCGGATGGCCGTCGAACGTAATTCCGAACAGATCGTAGATTTCGCGTTCCGCCCAATCGGCGGATTTCCACAAATCGGTCGCGGTCGGCACGGTCGTGTTCTCCGCCGGCACACCGCACAAGAGGCGCAAACGCTGCGGTCTGCCGACTTCGGCAAGGGTCGCTTTGCGCACCGGCATTTTCAACAAATGATAAACGACGTCGAAGCGCGGCGTGCGCTGCGGGTAGTCGACGCCGCCGACGTCGAGCAGCATCGTGTAGCCGTCGGCTTTGAGCTGCGCCAGGCGTTCGCGCACGTGCGCGGGGTCGGTGCGCTCGATGATTGCATCGTCGATGTTGGGGCGCACGGCTGTCGGATCAATCGCGCCGCCGAGCAGCGGCGGTGATTGTGTACTCGGCATTGTTCGAAAAGCTGCTTTCTGTTTACGAGGTCGCCCGTCTACGCGCGTGCCAACAGCCCGCCGCGACCACCTTCGCGAATTTGCTGCTGTATCAGGTTGACTGCATACAACAACCCGTCGGGCGTGGGCGGGCAGCCGGGAACGTAAACGTCCACGGGAATAATGGTGTCGACGCCCTGCACGATGGCGTAGTTGTCGAAAACGCCGCCTGAACTCGCGCACGCGCCCATCGATATCACCCATTTCGGGTCGGCCATTTGATCGTACAGACGCTTGACGACGGGCGCCATCTTCTGCGCGACGCGTCCGGAAACGATCATCAGATCGGCTTGGCGCGGCGAGGGACGGAAAACTTCAGAACCCAAACGCGCGATGTCGTACTCCGCCGACGTGACGGTCATCATCTCGATGGCGCAGCAAGCCAGACCCATCGTGAGCGGCCACACACTCGAACTCTGCGCCCAGCGCACGACGTCGTCGAGCTTCGCGAGAAAAAATTGTCCGGGGCCTATTTCCATATTACTTCCATTCGAAACCGCGCTTTTTCCATACGTATGCGTAACCGATCGCGAGAACGACGACGAACGCGACCATCTCGAGCAAGCCGAACAAACGCAGCGCGTGCATCTGCACCGCCCAGGGATAAAAGGAAGCCGCTTCGACATCGAGTACGACGAACAGCATGGCGATCAGATAGAATTTCACCGGAAAGCGGCCCGCGACGCTCGAGGTGGGCTCGACGCCGCATTCGTAGGCCTGCTCCTTCTCGGGGTTCGGTTTTCGCTGTGCCAAAAGTCCGGGCAAAAGGCTGAAGCCGAGCGCCGCCACGAAGGCAACGGCTACGAAAATTGCTACGGGACCATAGGGAGTCATTTGCTTGTGAAATTTTTCACAAGCGGTTCGGAACACCTACCCGTCGCGAAGAACGAGTACATAAGGCGAGCTAACGGAGCACGCAGGAGGTGTGCCGATGCCGCGCTCAGGATGAGCCGACAGACGGTAGTCTGTTGCACCACATGAGTGGTGGCGGGACCAAGGGTGCTACTTTAGTGGCACGGAAACGGGGTGACATGCGGAAATTGTGGGTTCTCGGCTTTGTCTTCATACTCAGCCTCGGCGCAAACGGCGGCGGCTGCAGCAATCCGAACTCGGTCGGCGTGCAGCAATACGGTACGATCGTCGGCCGCATCTTGGACGCGACGGACAACCGGCCCGTGCGTAATGCGCTCATTTCCGTCGGGTCGCTCTTCACCGCGACGTCCGATCCGAACGGCGCGTTCACGATTTCCGGCATCCCGATCGGCCATCAGGACGTGACGGCGAGTTCTCCCGGTTACGAACGCAATAGCGCAACGGCGAACGTGCATCAAAATCAAACCACGGACATCGGCTACATACGCATCATGCCGCTGACCGGAGGTCCTACCGCTGCACCGCCGGCAACACCCTCGCCGACACCGGGGCCGGCGACGCCGGTTCCCGCGGAAACGCCCACGACGGCCGCGAGTCAAGCTCCGTAAGCGCGTCGGACATCGCCGCCGCAGCGGGCGGTTTGCTCATCGTTTGGCTCGCGCTGCGCGACGTGTTTCAGGTCGTCATCGTGCCGCGCGCCGCCAGCTCGGCATGGCGTTTGAGCCGTCTCGTCACGCGATACAGCTGGCGCGCGTGGCCGCGTGTCGCTTACCGCATGTATAGCGTCGACGCGGACAGACGCGAGGACTTTCTCGCGACGTACGCACCGTTCAACTTGGTGCTCGTCCTGATCGTTTGGGTGTCGAGTCTCATCCTCGGATGGGGCTTGTTCTTTTACGGAGTCCGCGCACAACTGCATCCGTCCGATGAGACGTTCGTCGGTTCGATCTATTACGGCGGCGCCTCACTGCTTACCATCGGCTACGGCGACATCACCGCAACCACGACGTTCGCTCGTATCATGTCGCTCGCATCGGCCGTGTCCGGATTGGGAACCGTCGCGGTGGTGACGTCCTTTCTGTTCGCGACGTTCGGCGCGTTTCAGCAGCGCGAGCGATTCGTCGTCACGTTCAGTGCGCGTGCGGGGTTCCCGCCGAGCGGACTCGGTTTACTGCTCGTGCATGCGCACGCAGGACTGCGCGATGATCTTGCAGTCGTACTGCGCGACGGGCAAGAGTGGACGGCTCACGTAATGGAGACGCATCTCGCGTACCCGATACTCATATACTTTCGTTCGAGTCACGATTATCAGTCATGGGTCGGCACGCTCGGCGCATTGCTCGACGCCAGTGCGTTGATTCTCAGCTCATGCGTCAAGGACGAAACGGCACTGCACGGTCAGGCCCGGATCATGTACGGCATCGGCAGACACCTCACGCACGACTTCAACTCGTATTTCAATTTGGAACATGACGCGCAGCCGATCGCTGGACCCGGCATCGAACGCAGCGAGTTCGACAACGCCTTCGCCGAATTACAGGACGGCGGCTACGCGCTCGTCGATCCCGATCTCGCCTGGGCGGAATTCTCGAAGCTTCGTTCGGTGTACGCGCTGCACTTGAACGAACTCGCGCGCTGGCTGGAAATTCCGCCGGTGCAATGGGTCGGCGATCGTTCGCTGCTCGCGCACGAACAAAGCGCCGCGGTCTAAAGTCCGTGCTGCGAATCGTATTTGTGCAGAAACTTCTTGGCGTCGTCGATCGGCAGCGCAAAACCGATTGATCGCTCTTCGTCGAAGCGGGACTCCGCCATGCCGACGACCTCACCGGTGTCCGCTACGAAGACCGGGCTGCCGCTCTCACCCGGAACGATCTGCAAAGTTACTTCGATCGCGTCTTCGCGCATTGACGAAACCCGCCCCGAATCGAGCGAGGTCGCCAGCCCCAACCCTTCATCGTCGAATTGATCGGGTATCGGATAACCGACCAGTCCGACGGTGCGCCCCGGTTGCGCGTCACCGGCCGAGCCGAGTTTGACGACGGGCAAACGCCCACGCTTGGTGCGAAGCAGCGCAATGTCCAGATCCGCGTCCTTTGCAACGACGACGGCGGGAACTTTCTGTTTGTTGTCGATCGTCGCGCGCAAATTCCACGCGCCTTCGATTGCATGCTCGACTGTCAGGATGTCGCTGCCCCACGCTCCGCTCGCGACGACGGTCCCCGTCGCGTACTCAGTGTCGGGACCGTCACTCTTCTTCTGGCCCGGCACGTCCATCGAAAGCAGGACGACCGACGGACGCAATTGCGCGGCGGCATGAACGAAGTCGTCGTCGGAATAATGCGCGGCACATCCGCCGAATAGCAGTAGCGCGGCGGCAGCAGTACAAAGCAGCGCGGGGAGTTTCATGCAAAGGAGACTATAGCGTAACGGCCGCGCTATTCCCACCGCTTATCACAACGCACACGCGCTCAGCAGGCTGCGGCCGGTATGCTTGAGAGAGCAGCGCTGCGTACGCCGCGGCACCGCCCGGCTCGGCGACGATATTGGCTGCGTACCACAGCGCGCGCTGCGCTTCGACGATCGCTTGGTCGGATACCAGCACGGAACGATCGACGTGCGCTTGCGCGATGGGAAACATCAGCTCGCCGACTCGCTTAGGCGCAAGCGAATCGGCGGCGACGCTGCCGGTGGGTGCGTCGACGGGCATTCCCGCCTGCAAGGCGAGCGCGAGCGTCGGGGCGCCCTCCGGTTCGACGGCGACAATCTTCGCGTCGCCGGCAAACCACGCGGCGATACCGCCGACGAGTCCGCCGCCGCCGACCGCAACCAGCACCGTGTCGACGTCGGGCAATTGCTGCGCAATCTCCATGCCGATGGTGCCTTGCCCGAGCAGCGTCTCGGGTTGGTCGAATGCATGCACGGGGAGCGCGCCGGATTGCTCGGTCCATTCTTCGCTCGCGGCAAGCGCATCGGCGTACCGCTCGCCGGCGATCACCAACTGCGCGCCGTAGCGGCGAATGCGTTCGATCTTCATCGGCGAGGAGATCGCGGGTACGAAAATCTTGGCCGGGATGCCGAGGCGCATCGCCGCGTACGCAACCGCAGCGCCGTGATTGCCGCCGGACGCGGCAACGACGCCCGCTTGCGGAATATCGCGCAAAAGCAAGTTCGCAAACGCGCCTCGCGTCTTGAACGACCCGGCATGCTGCAGCAACTCGAGTTTGAGCGCGGCGCCGTCCAAATCGATCACCGGCGTGTGCCGAATATACGGGGCGATGAGGCCCGCCGCTTCGCCGATGCGATCGCGATCGATCACTCGCTGCAACTCCGCTGTTCCACGTTCTCCAATGCCGCTTTTAGGCCGTCGATGCCGGAACCCGTGCGCGCGCTCACGCACAGCGCATCCTCAAAATGCGCCGGCTTGCCGTCGAGCGCATCGCACTTGTTGAACACGAGCAGGCGCGGTTTGGTTTCCAGATGCAGGTCGTGCAGCGTACCTTCTACCGCTTGCATCTGGCGCGGCCAGTCCGGATTCGATGCGTCGACGACATGCACCATCAAATCGGCTTCGCCGAGCTCTTCCAGCGTGGCGCGAAACGCATTCACCAAATCCTTCGGCAAATCGGTGATGAAGCCCACGGTATCGACGACTCGCACATAGCGATCGGCGGAAAGCCAGACGCGGCGCATCGTGGGATCGAGCGTAGCGAACGGCTGATCCGCAACCAGCGCATCCGAGCGCGCCAGACGATTGAGCAGCGAGGATTTGCCGACGTTCGTGTAGCCGACGAGCGCGACGAGCGGTTCGTGGCGCGGCGCGGAACGGCGCGTTGCGCGCTGGCGCCGCACGTCGTCGAGCTGACGGCTCAAAACGCTGATGCGCTGAGCGATGCGCCGGCGATCGACTTCGAGTTTGGTCTCGCCGGGGCCGCGCGTGCCGATGCCGCCGCCCAGTCGCGAGAGATCCGCGCCGACGCCGATGAGGTTCGACTGCCGATAGCGCAGCTGCGCAAGCTCCACTTGCAATTTACCCTCGCGGCTGCGCGCATGCTGCGCGAACACGTCGAGAATCAGCATCGTCCGATCGACAATCGGCAGCGGAATGACGCGCTCCAGATTCTTGCGCTGGCGCGGCCGCAAGTCGTTGAGCACCAGTACGAGCGTCGCGCCGTTCTCGCGCGCGAGCTGCGCGATCTCGGCGGCCTTGCCGCTCCCGACGAGCGTTGCCGGATCGACGTGCGCCCGCTTTTGTACGACGCGCGAAATGACGTTTACGCCCGAAGCGTGCGCGAGCGCTTCGAATTCCGCGAGTTCCGGATCGATCGGCCTTCGCGGGTCGCTCGTGTCGACGGCGATTACGATCGCGCGGTCAGCGGGCGCAAGTGTTCGATCAGCCAGGACAGTCCCTCGTTATAGTTTGGTCCGGGACGTTCCAGAACGTCCGGATCGGCGAGTATGAAGACGCGCTTTTCGCGCACGGCGCGCAGCGAGCGCCACGGTTCGCGATCGAGCAGCCCTCCCAATCCCGTATCGCCGCCCGCGACGATCGCGTCGGGCTGCAAGCGCAGCAGCGCTTCGGCACTGTACTGCGCATACGGCCGCGGCAACGCAACGACTGCATTGCGCGCACCGGCGAGCTGCAGCAACGTGGAAATATACGACTGCGGTCCGACCGTCCAAATCGGCTGCGCCTGCAGCAAAACGAACACGCGGGGCCGGTACGCAAAGTGTTCGCTTCGCCGCAAGTCTTGCGTTCGCTGCTGCAGCGCTGCGATCACATTCGCCGCCTGCCGGGGCCGGCCGCTTATCGCACCGAGTTGCCGGATGTCCGTAAAGATGTCACCGTACGAATCATCCGGCATATAAGCCGTCGCAATCCCCGTTCGCCGCAGCGGCGCGGTCAAGACGCGCTGCGCGGGAATTGCGACGACGGCGTCCGGACGAAGAGCGATGATCCGCTCGACGTCCACCGCCGCGAAATTTGCGACGCGCGGTTTCCCGCGCGCGCACGTTGCGCTCTCGCTGTATTCCGAGACCCCAACCAGCTGCGAGCCGGCGCCCAGCGCGCAGAGATCTTCGGCGAACGACGGCATGAGCGTCACGATCCGCTTTGCATGTGAGACCGTTGCCGCGCCGGACTTCGGCGACTGCGCGCACGCGCTCAGCAATGCCGCTGCCGCGAACACGCCTGCAACGACGGTGGCTTTTCCGTACACGAGTGCTGCTGTTTCAGAAAACGAGGAACGCCCGCCTGCAGGAGGTAACCTTCCCAATTCGCGTTTGCGCGCGGGAAGCCGGTCGAAATCCGGCACGGTCGCGCCACTGTAGGCGGGGAGCCGCCCGGACGTCACTGTCTCGAAAGGGACGGGAAGGCACGGGCAATCGGCCACGATCCGCAAGTCAGGATACCAGCGCAAGCGCCGCATGCCACCTCGCGTCAAGGAAAGGTTCGTTATGCTCTTCTTGTCGGCGTGCGCGCTCTGCGCAGCCGTTGCCGTTATTCCATCTCCGTCTCCATCACCGTCCGCGTTGCCGGACATCGCGCACGTGTACACCACCGATCGCACGGATGAAACGCTGAAAAACGCGACACGCACCACCTACGTCGTCACGCACGATCAAATCACACGCAACGGATATCGCACTATCGGGGAGGCGCTTGCGGACGTCCCGGGTGTGAACGTGTTGCCCTACGGAGCGATTGGTTCGAACGTGAACTACGGAATCCGCGGCAGCAACACCGCGCAAGTGCTCGTACTCGTCGACGGGTTGGCGGCGCCGGGCTCGTTCGACAACTCGGTGGAACTCGGAAATCTGCCGACCACCGGCGTCGACCGCATCGAGGTCGTCGAAGGCGGCGGGTCGACGCTGTACGGCACCGGCGCTATCGGCGGCATCATCAACATCATCACGCAGCGAAACTCGCCGAATGCCGCTACTTTGACGTGGGGATCGTTCGGCGAGCAGCGTCTGGAAGTCGACACCGATCACGTGCAACTCTCGCGCGTCGTCGCGAAGAACGACTTCGGTCTTCCCGACGGCATCGTACAGCCGAACGGCGATTATGCTTCGTCGGCAGTTCACGTCGACGGCGACCGCCGCATCGGGTCGTTCGACCTTTCCTTTCGCGCCGGGCTGGAATCCGACCACCTCGGCGCGCCCGGCCCTTTCGGCTTTGAGTCCCTTACCTCACGCCAAGACGACGTCAACGGCGACGCGAACGTCAGCGCCGTGCGCAAAGGAGCGCAATCGGAATCGACGCTGCAGTTCGGCGGTACGCGTCAGCAGATCGCGTTCGCGTGCGATGAAACAGTCGATTTTCAAGCAGCCCCGTCGCTGAACACTGAAAATCGATTCGACTTCAGTGCGCGCAACGTCGTCGCCGGCGCCGGCGAACAGCTGCTGTACGGCGTCGATCTCTCACGCGGAACGGTCCGCTCGGATGCGGGCGGTCCCATATCGATCAACGCTCTCGCGCAAGCCGCGGCGTACGCGCAAAACAAAATCGACGCGCCATGGGGGAGCGTGTACTACGGCATGCGCGGCGAACGCGACGGCTCACTCGGCGGAGAGTTCTCTCCCTCTGCCGGCGTGCTGGTGCGTCTTTCGAACGAAGCAACGCTCAAAGCCAACGTTGCGAGCGCATTCCGCGCGCCGAACGCGAGCGAGTTATACTTCCCAGGCTACGGCAACCCGTCACTTGCCCCGGAACGCGCAAAAGCCGGCGATCTCAGCGTCACGGATTCGCACGTGCTCGGCGGCATGTCGGCCGGTTGGTTCACGAACCGCACGAACGATCTCATTCTGCCTACACCCGTCAAAACGGGTTCGACGTGTCTGGTCGATCCGGCCAGCTTCACCTACGAACCCTGCAACATCGCGCATGCGTTCATGCAAGGTTTTACGCTCGACGTGCGTACGCCGCGCACGCGAGGTTTTACGACGGCATTCAACCTCACGGATCTCTACCGCGCGCAAGATCTCGACACCCAGACGCGTTTACCGAATCAAGCGGTCATCACGGCAAATGTGCGCTTGGACTACACGGGCTCGCCCGCATCGGTGCTAGATTCGTGGGGCGTGTGGATGCATATGATGGGCGCTCGCGGCTTCGTCGATCCCACGCAACCGCTCTTCTATCAGCCCGCGGCGTACGGCAACATGAACGCCTATCTGCGCGTGCGCGCGGGACGCGAAACGATGATTACGCTGCGCGGATATAATTTGGGCAACGAACGCTACGCCTCCGTGAGCGGTTATCCGATGCCGGGCCGTTCATTCGCGGTAGAGCTTTCATCGAGATAGCATGACGTTTCGATTGGCAGTGCTGCTCGCAGTCGCGATCCTCGCGATGCTGGGCGGCCTGCTGGTCGGCGGCACGTCGTTGCCGGCGCCGCAGCTGTTCGCGGCGCTGACACACCCCTTCGGCACCGGCGACGCCGCGACCATCGTGTGGCAATTGCGCCTACCGCGAGTGCTTATCGGCGCACTCGTCGGGACGTCCCTTTCCATTGCCGGCGCTCTGCTGCAGGGAATGCTGCGCAATCCCATCGTCGATCCGTTTCTGACCGGCGTGAGCGCGGGCTCCGCAGTCGCAATCGTCATCGCGATCGTTGCAGGCATCGCGCTTCCCGCAATTCCCGCGATCGGATTCGCGTCAGGCATCGCAACGGCACTCGTCGTCGCCGCACTTGCGCGGCGCGGCAGCGGCATCGACGCAACGCGTCTGATTCTTGCCGGCGTTTCGCTCTCGTCACTCTTTTCCGCGATCATCGCGCTCGTGCTCACGCGCCTGCAAAGCACCGACGCGGCGCCCGCGATCATCGGGTGGCTTGCAGGAACGCTTGCGGGGCGCGGTTGGAGCGATTTGGCGTTCGCGCTGCCGTACGCGCTCGCCGGCGTCGCGCTGGCAACCATCACGGTTCCGGCACTCAACGCGCTGCGCTTGGGCGACGTGCGCGCCGCTTCCGTCGGTGTCGACGTTGCGCGCGCGCAATGGCTGATTCTCTGCTCCGCTTCGCTGCTTACCGCATCTGCGGTTACACTTTCGGGAACGGTAGGTTTCGTCGGGCTCATCGTGCCGCATATCGCGCGACGATTCGTCGGTTCCGACATGCGTTACGCGCTCGCCGCGTCGGCATTCATCGGAGCCGCACTGACGGTCTGCGCGGATGCGCTGTGCAGGTCGATCGCGCCGCCCACCGAGATTCCCATCGGCGTACTGCTGGCATTCATCGGCGTGCCGGCATTTCTCTATTTGTATTTGCGTTCGCATCGGCGGGCCGCCGCATGATCTCAGTTTGTGACTTGACGCTCCGGGCGGGGTCGCGAACGCTGCTTCGCGATGCTTCGCTGGAGATTCGTTCCGGAGAATTCGTCGCGGTCCTCGGACCGAACGGCGTCGGAAAAACCACGCTGCTGCGCAGCCTCGCCGGCGTTCGCGCGCCCGACGCCGGAAAAATACTGTTGAACGGCCGTGCAGTGGGAACGCTCTCAGCGGCACAGCGCGCTCGCCAGATCGCGCACATCGCGGCCGACGAACTCTTTCTCGATCAGCTCGTCGTGCGCGACGTCGTGGCGATGGGCCGCTACCCGCATCATCGCTGGTGGCAGTGGCAGGAAGAGCGGCGCGACGACACCGCTATCGCGCACGCGCTGCACGCCGTGCACATGGAAAGCTTCGCCGGCCGGCCTTTCGATACGCTCTCGAGCGGCGAACGGCAGCGGATCTGGATTGCGATGGCGCTTGCGCAGGAAGCGCCGCTGCTGCTTCTCGACGAGCCGACCAGTCATCTCGACGTGCGCGTCGCGCACGAGATTCTGCAACTGCTGCGCGCGCAGGTGCATGCCGGCAAAACCGTCGTCTGCGTGCTGCACGACCTCAACGAGGCTGCTGAGTTCGCCGACCGCCTGCTCTTGCTGGGTTGCGCGGAAGTGCTCGCGTTCGCGCCGCCCGATACCGTTCTCGACCCGCGCGTCCTCGAACGCGCTTACGGCATCCCGATGGAAGTAATGCAATCCCCGTCCGGAGTTCTTCGGGTATTTCCGGCTGCAGCAAGCCTCGAACGCTTGTAGCGGCCGGAACTCACCACGGTTCTTGCGCTTCCGGAATTCCGTTGCCGCGAATATCCGACGAACTCACCCAGCCGTAGCGGCCTCGGTACCTGCCGCTCGTAATCAGCACGCCAATCGCGTCGCCGGGGTCCGTACGGAATTTTGAATGCACGACGTTCGCGATACACGACTCTACTGTAGCGCGGGTACCGGGAGCATTGAGCATCGCATGCGGAAGCAAAAATTGGCGCGTGTCCATCGAACCGGCGCCGTAGGCGATGAGCCGGTCGCGAGAATCCCAAACGAGCACGTCCGGATCGTCGACGCCGCCGAAAAGCGTCACGTGCATCCCGCGCGTTGCGTAACATTGATCCGCGGCGTTCGCCTGAGCCATCAGTGCGCAGCACACGAATGCGGCGACGAGCAGCCGCTTAAACATCGGCAACCGCGGGTGCGCTCTCTTCGGCGCTGCCCGTTTCCGTACGCGTTGTGGTTGAAACGGCGGTGGCACGCTGCACGGCGATTGCCAGCACCGCGATGTCGTCTCGCATCGTGTGCGATCGTTCGCGCGCGCGCTCGATGAGGCGCGGTGCGAGATTCACGGGATCGCTGCTCTCCTCCGCAATCCATTGCATTGCTCCGGCCGCGTCGAGCAGATTTCCGTCGAGATCGCGCGACTCGGTCAGTCCGTCTGTCGACAACACGATGAGATCGCCGTCGTCGAGATAGAGCGTCTTGACGTCGAACGGCTCCTCCATGACGCCGAGCACGGGACCGGTGACGGCCAATTGCTCCACCTCGTTGCCGCGGCGCATGAAAGCGATGTCGTGGCCCGCGCTCGCATAATCGAGCCGCAGCGTCCACGTGTCGAGAATGCCGACGAACATCGACACGAAGAGATACGGATTTTCGACCGTGCGAGGAAACGCCCGGTTGAATTCCTGAAGGATGAAGCCGGGATCGCGGCGGCGCAGCGCGATGCCGCGGATCGTAAACTTGATGAACGCCGTCAGCACCGCGGCGTCGACGCCTTTGCCGCTTACGTCCGCGATGATGATGAGACCGAGCCGGTCGGAAAGCTGGTGCACGTCGAACACGTCACCGCCGACGGCCAAGTGGCTGCTTGCCGCACCGTACGCGCTGCCGATCCGGCAGTTCGGCAGTGGTGCGTGTTCGCTTTGAAACGCCCGCTGCAGCGTTTGCGTCGTGAGCCGCTCGTCTTCCAGTTCGGTCGTCAGTCGCGAGCGCCAGCCGTTGAGCAAGATCGCGGCCAGCGCGAAGAGGATGAGCCAGACCATGCGCTGATACAGCGTGCTGTCGATCTGTGCTTGCGTCGAGGCGAGCACTTCGCGGTTTTTCGCGTCGAGCCGCTCCTCGATGAAGCGCGCCGCATCACTCTGCGAATCGATCAGGGTTTTGCCGCGTTTTTCGAGTTCGCGCACGCCTCGGCCGGGCCGCCGCAGCATTTGATCTGCAACCTGCTGGTGCCAGTCCGTATGCGCCATATCGTAGTCTTCGAGCGCACCGAGCGCATCGGTCAGGCGCTCCTGCTGCAGGATTTGCAAGAGCGTATTGCGTTCGCCCACGAACTGCGCGCCGGTGGCGCGGTACGAGTCGATTTCGGACGGGTCGCGCGTAATGACGTACGCGCGCACGTAATTTTCTTCGTCGAGCTGAATCTTCAGCATGCGTTCGAGCGTGAGTTGCGCGCGCTCGATTCGCGTCTGCTCGGCGAAGGAGACGTTGATTGCCTTGCGCGTGATGACCGCCCCGGTGACCGCAATGATCAGCGCGAAGGCGAGAATCGCCGTCGCCGTGAGCGTTCCGGCGCCGCGCAGCACGGGGCGCGGAAGCCGCGGAAGTCGCACTATCCCCGGCCTCTGACGGGGTATATACGTCTCGCCCCTATAGGTTTGGGCAACCGTACCTCCGAAATGTAAAGCGTATGCAAACGCAGTTGAACACCGCTATTTTCAAAAGCTACGACGTCCGCGGCATTTATCCGTCAGAATTGAATGAGGACGTGGCATATCAGATCGGCCGCTGCTTCGTTCCGCTGCTCGGCGCGAAGACCGTCGTGGTCGGGCGCGACATGCGTCCGTCCGGACAGAGCCTGTTCGAAGCGTTTGCGCGGGGCGCGAACGAAGCAGGCGCCGACGTCGTGGACATCGGCCTGGTTTCCACCGACGCGCTGTACTTTGCAGTCGGCAAATATGGATACGACGGCGGCGTGATGATTACCGCGTCCCACAATCCCGCCACGTACAACGGCATGAAGTTCACGCGCGAACAGGCGCAGGCGATATCGCTCGAAACGGGCCTGGCCCAGATTCGCGATCGCATTCTTTCCGGTGCGCTGCCGCCGAAAGCGGCGAAAGCCGGTTCCATTACGCGCGCGAACATTCTGGATGACTTCGCCGAGCATTGTCTCTCATTCATCGATCGCTCCAAGATCAAACCGCTGAAGATCGCAATCGATGCAGGAAACGGAATGGCGGGCGAAACCGTTCCGCACGTCTTCAAGCATCTGCCGTGTGAGGTCATCCCACTCTACTTCGAACTCGACGGCAGCTTCCCGAACCATCC
>DATGJX010000060.1:0-16401 GCA_035294905.1 Vulcanimicrobiaceae bacterium
CGGCGCGGCGCGCGAGCGTCACCAGACGTTCGCGGCGATCCGCGTTCATCGTGACGTTCGTCGGATTGTGCAGCGAGGGCATCGTGTAGATGAATCGCGGGCGGCGCGTGCGCAGAATCGCCTCGACGTGATCGACGCGCATGCCGTCTTCATCCACCGGAACGGGAATCGCGCGCAACCCGCAGATCTGGAAAATCTGCAGCGCGCCGGGGTAGCTCGGCGTTTCGACGATGATCTCGTCCCCCGGTTCCGCTAGCGATTGTGCGACGACCATGATGCCTTGCGTCGACCCGGTCAGCACGATCACGTCTTTGGGCTGTATCTGCGCACCGCGCATCTTCATCCGCTGCGTGATAGCGCCGCGCAGCGGCTCGTAGCCCTCCGAGTCACCGTAGGAAAGGATGAAGCGCGGATCCGACGCAACGCGCGCAAACGATTTCGCCAACTCGCCCAAGGGCGAGGGTTCGTCGGGCGCGACGCCCTGCACGAAACTGATGCGCCCCGGTTCGTGCTTCGCGGCCAGCTCGCCGAGAATCGTCGGAAACTCGCCCACGCGCCACGGCGGAAGCGTCACCCACCACGGCACGGCAGCGGAGCGCTCGGGCTGCCCGCTGCGCAGCTGCGGCACGACTCGGCTGCCTGAGCCGACCTTCTGCTCGATGAGCCCGTCCGCCACCAACTCGCGGTAGGCGTGAACGACCGTGCTTCGGTTCACGTTCAAGTGCTCGGCGAGCGTGCGCTCGGGAGGCAGCCGGGTCGATTCCGGCAGCGTACCGGCCAAAATGGATTCTCGCAGCGCCTCGTAGATTTGGCGGTACAGCGGAACGATGCTCTCACGCTCCAGGTCGGGCAGACCTGCAAGCCATCCAATTTTAGACATTTCCCGTCCAATTCTCCAATTGGATGGCTAACTCCCTACTTTGGTGCTTGCGAAAAAGGGACCCTCCCGCGATAGTGAGTATGGCGCTTTGCGGCGCCCTCGGGGAGGGCACATGTTAGCAGTATCATAAGGCGCCTCGAGACAATGGGGGCCCCACAACGTGGGGGGCGCGGAGGCTACGCCGAGCGCCTTTTAGATTGGAGATTTTCCTCGTGGCAGAGCACAACGTCGACGCAGTCGTCATCGGCGCGGGTCCCGCCGGGTACCACGCAGCAATTCGCCTCGGGCAACTCGGTAAGAGCGTTATTTGCGTCGACCGCGACGAGGCCGGCGGCGTGTGTTTGAACTGGGGATGCATCCCCACAAAAGCGCTGCTGCACGTCGGCGAAGTGATTCGTCACATCGATCATGCCGGCGCAATCGGGTTGAAGGTTGCCAAAGCGGACGTCGATCGCGAAGGCGTCGCGAAATTCAAAACCGACGTGGTCAACGCGAACGTCGGCGGTGTGAAGACGTTGTTCAAAGCGAACAACGTGCAGTTCGTCTACGGCCAAGCCGGGTTCAAAACTGCGAACGAGATCGTCGTCAAGAAAAAAGAGGGCGGCGAGGATACCATTAAAGCGCAGTACGTCGTCATTGCGACGGGCTCCGCTCCGATCGACGTGAAAGCCTGGCCGCACGACGGTGAGTACATCATCAATTCCGACGACGCCGTACAGATGAAGCGTATTCCGAAGAACCTGCTCGTCATCGGTGGAGGTGTGATCGGCCTCGAGTTCGCCACGGTTTACACGCGCATCGGAAGCAAAGTGCTGGTCATCGAGGCGCTGCCGCAAATTCTCACGGGTACGGACCTGGAAATTTCGAAGACGCTCGGACGCATCCTGAAAAAGCAGGGCGTCGAGATCATGCTCAGCACAATGGTCAACGACGTCAAGAAAAACGGCAAATCGGTCAAAGTGACGTTCAACGGTGAGGGCACGAGCGGTAAAGACGAAACGCGTGAATTCGACTGCGTGCTCGTAGCGGTCGGACGCCGTCCGGTCACCGACGGTCTCAACCTGCAAAGCACCGGACTGTCGACAAACGAGAAAGGCTTCCTCGACGTCGACGCGCAGCGCCGCACCAAAGTGCCGCACGTCTTCGCGGTCGGCGACATCACCGGCGCGCCGATGCTCGCGCACAAAGGCATGAAAGAAGGCGTGATCGCGGCCGAAGTGATCGGCGGCGACAAGTCGGCAGCGTTCGATCCCATCGCAATTCCGAACTGCGTTTACACCGATCCGGAAGTCGCGACCGTCGGTCTTTCCGAGGAAGAAGCCAAGGCCAAAGGCTACGAGGTGCGCATCGGCAAGTTCCCGCTCGCGGCCAGCGGCCGCGCGCGCACGATGAACGAGAGCGACGGCCTCATCAAACTCGTCGGCGACGCAAAAAGCGACATGCTGCTCGGCATGCATATCGTCGCGCCGCAAGCCGAATCGCTCATCGGTGAAGGCGTCATCGCCCTCGAAATGGGCGCGACGCTCGAAGACATCGGCCTCTCAATCCATCCGCATCCGACGCTGACCGAAGGAATAATGGACGCTGCCGAAGCCGCTCACGGTAAAGCGATTCACATCGTCAATCCGAAGAAGCCGGCGCCCCAACCCGTGGGAGCCAGATAAGCACTTGCGTGATTACCGTCCTTGTCATGCTGAGGTATCGAAGCATGGCTGAGCGTGTCGAAGCCCGCGCCGAAGGCGCGCCCCTCGACGGAGCCTGTGCTGAGCAATGTCGAAGGGCTCGGGGTCGTTCGATACCTCACGATGACAAATCATGACACAAGCGCGCCTTCTGGATCTCGGGCTCCGCTCATACCGTGAGGTATGGGATTTGCAGCATCAGATTCACGAGCGCGTGCGTGAAGGCAGCGATCCGCAAACGTGGATTTTCGTCGAGCACACGCCGGTCGTGACGCTCGGGCGCAAGGCGAAGGAAGAGAATCTTCTGCTTTCTCGCGAGGTTCTCGCGGCGCGTGGCGTCGACGTCGTGCAGATCGAACGCGGCGGCGATGTGACCTATCACGGCCCGGGGCAACTCGTGGTGTATCCGATTCGGCGGCTCGAGCGCTTCCGTGAAATCGTGCCGCTCGTGCGAGCGCTCGAAGGCGCAATCATCGACGCGTGCGCGCACTTCGGCGTGCAAGCCGAGCGCTGGAGCGAGCACGCGGGCGTCTGGGTTGGCCGAAACCAGATTTGCGCGGTCGGTTTGGCGGTTCAAAAGATGACGTCACTGCACGGCATCGCGCTGAACGTCGGTACCGAATTGAGCTACGACTCGCTCATCAACCCCTGCGGTTTGACGGATCGCGGCATTACGAGTCTTTCGCGCGAGACGAAGCGCCCGGTTTCCGTTTCAGAAGCGAAACCGATCGTGCTGGCGGCGCTGTCCAAAACATTTGGTATCGAGTTTGTCACTCTTCGAGTGGCTCAGAGTGACATGGTGAAATCCGCCTAATGGCTATCGAGATCGACCTCATCGAGCAGCGGCCCAAGCGCGTTCCGAAACCGGAATGGCTGAAAGTGAAATTGCCGCACGGCGAGCAGTACGAGCGCGTGAAGGCGAAGGTCGACGGCCTTACGCTCAATACGGTTTGCAAGGAAGCGAATTGCCCGAATTTGGCCGAGTGCTGGGGAGCGGGCACTGCGACGATTATGATCCTCGGCGACACGTGCACGCGCGGCTGCCGCTTCTGCAACGTGAAGACCGGCAACCCGAAGGGAATCGTCGACTGGATGGAGCCGGTACGCGTCGCCGAGGCGGTGCGCGATCTCGGCTGGAAGTATCTGGTCGTGACCGCGGTAGATCGCGACGATCTTCCTGACGGCGGAGCGCTGATCTTCGCCAACACCGTCCGGGCTATTCACGAGCGGGTGCCCGGTTCGCGCGTCGAGATTCTCAGCGGCGACTACCGCGGCGACCTTGATGCACTCGACATCGTGCTGGATGCCGCCCCCGACGTTTTTGCGCACAACCTCGAAACCGTACGCAGGCTCACGCCGCGCGTTCGCGACAAGCGCGCGAAATACGATCAATCGCTGAGCGTGCTCGAGCATGCGAAGAAACGCGCACCCGAGCGCTTCACCAAAACCTCGATCATGGTCGGCCTCGGGGAAACCGATGACGAGGTCGAGCAGACGATGAACGACGCGCGCCGCGCCGGCGTCGACATCTTCACGATCGGGCAATATTTGCAGCCGACGAAGAAGCACTTGCCCGTCGATTCGTTCGTAACGCCGGACAAATTTGCAGAGTACGCGCGCCTGGGCCGCTCAAAAGGTTTCCACCAAGTAGTTTCCAGCCCGCTTTCGCGCAGCTCGTACCACGCGGAACAGGCTTTCAGCTAGCCTCTTGCGGCCAAATAAGCGGCCCTTCGACAAGCTCGGGACAGGCTAAAAGCAACCCCCCGCGGCGGCAATGGGTCAAAGGGCGAAAGAACCGTCGGTTCGTTTGCCGGAGGCCACGTGACTCAGTTTTTTCTACGACGCCCGATCTTCGCGGCCGTTTTCTCGCTAATCGTCCTCATCGCGGGTCTCATCGCAATTCCGACGCTGCCCATCGCGCAGTATCCGCAGATCGCGCCGCCGGTCGTAACCGTCAACGCAACGTACATCGGCGCCAATGCGCAGGCGGTTGAATCTGCAGTCACGACCCCGCTCGAGCAAGCCATCAACGGCGTGGAAGGTCTGCGTTACATCACCTCGACCAGCTCGAACAACGGCACGAGCACCATTACGTGCACGTTCAATCTCGGAACGAATCTCGACATTGCCGCCACCGACGTGCAGAACGCCGTGCAATCCGCGTCGGGGCAGTTGCCGGCGGAAGTCCAGCAAACCGGCGTAACGGTCACAAAGAACTCCGGTACGTTCATCATGGCGCTCGCGCTCAAGTCGAACAATCCGCAGTTCAATCAGTTGTTTCTGAGCAACTACGCGGAACTGAACGTCGTCAACGCGCTCAAACGCGTCAAAGGCGTGAGTAACGTCATCATCTTCGGTCAGCGGCGCTACGCGATGCGCATCTGGGTCAATCCGCAGGAACTCGAAGCACGAGGCCTGGCAATCAGCGACGTTCTGAACTCCCTGCAAGAGCAAAACGTCGAGGTTGCCGCCGGCAGCATCGGCGGCGCACCGGAACCGAAGAACCAGCCATTCACCATAACGGTGCACGCCGAAGGCCGCTTGAGCACGCCGCAGCAGTTCCGCAACATCATCGTTCGCGCGGAACCCGGGGGCGGCTATACGCGCCTCGGCGACGTCGCGCGCGTAGAACTCGGAGCGGAAGATTATTCGAGTTCGATCGCCTTCGACGGCAACCAGAACGTCGTTGGTCTGGGCATCCAGCAGTTGCCGACGGCGAACGCGCTTCAAGCCGCCGACGGCGTGAGGAAAGAACTCGCAGTGCTCTCGCGCAGCTTTCCGGCCGGCGTTTCCTACGACGTCGCGTTCGACGTCACGCAGTTCGTCAAAGAATCGATTAGGGAAGTCATCTTGACGCTGCTCTTCTCGATTTTGCTGGTCGTTTTGGTCATCTTCCTCTTCCTGCAGAATCCGCGTTCGACGCTGATTCCCGCCGTGACCCTGCCGATCTCGCTCGTCGGAACGTTTGCGGTGATGAAGGTGTTCGGCTTCACCATCAACACCATCACGTTATTCGGATTGACGCTCGCGACCGGGCTGGTCGTGGACGACGCAATCGTCGTCATCGAAAACATCGCGCGCTTCATTCAGGAGAAGCAGATGGGCGGCACGGAAGGCGCCGCAGCGGCAATGCGCGAGGTGCAGGGCGCCGTCGTCGCATCGTCGCTCGTTCTGCTGGCGGTATTCGTGCCGGTCGCATTCTTCCCGGGAACGACGGGGCAGCTGTACCGTCAATTCGCGTTGACGATCGCCGCTTCGATCGCGATCTCGCTTTTCGCGTCGCTGACGCTGACGCCGGTCATGTCCGCGCTCATGCTTACGGGTGAAACGGAGTCGCGCTTTCCATTCTTCGTGTGGTTCAACCGCGGCCTTGCATCTTTCAGGAATTGGTATCGCGGCGTACTGCCGAAACTCTTCCGGCGCCGGGTCTTCGTCGGCCTTCTCTTCGTTGCCGCGCTCGTAGCAACCGTGTTGCTGTACCGCACGACACCGACCGCGTTCATACCCAATGAGGATCAAGGCTTTTTCATCGTGACGATCCAGCTGCCCGAAGGATCGTCGCTTTCGCAAGAGCAGGCCGTGGCTGCAAAGGTGGAGCGCATTCTCGACGCGCAACCGGAGATTTTGCACGACTTCGACGTGTCGGGCTTCAGTTTCACGGGCAGCGGGCCGAACGTCGGCATCGCGTTCATCGGACTCAAACCGTGGTCGCAGCGCAAAGGCGCGCAGCATTCGCTGGACGCCGTGCTGCAGCGCGTGCAGATGCAATTCTTCGGAATTCCGCAGGCGCAGATATTTGCGTTCAACCCGCCCGCAATTCAAGGCGTCGGTAATTTCGGCGGCTTCCAGTTCGAACTCGAGGACGCCGGGAACGTCGGACTTCCGACGTTGATGAAGACCGCGTACGGATACATGGCGCTCGGAAACCGCAATCCGAATCTTTCGCAAGTATTCACGACGTTCCGCATCGACGCACCGGAGTATCAAGTGCACGTCGACCGCGAGAAGGCCAAGAGCATCGGCGTCTCGCTCACTGACGTGTTCGATACGATGCAGACCGATCTCGGCTCGTTTTACGTGAACAACTTCGACTATCTGAACCGCTCGTACCGCGTTTACGTTCAAGCGCAAGATCCATACCGCAACAGCCTGAATTCGCTGCAGTATCTCTACGTGCGCTCGCAGGACGGCGGGATGGTACCGCTCAGCGGTCTGGGCACGCCGACCATGACAAAGTCGGCACCCGTCATTACGCATTACAACCTGTTCCGTTCCATCGAACTCAACGGGCAGACGCCGCCGGGGAAAGGCTCGGGACAGTCGATAGCCGCGATGGAGCAGCTCGCTGCGCAGCTCGACCCGCCGGGCGTGTCGTACGAATGGTCGGGACTCACGCTCGACGAGATTGAGGGTGGATCGCTCTCTGCGCTCATCTTCTTCATCGGCATCATCTTCGTGTTCTTAGTCTTGGCGGCTCAATACGAGAGCTTCGTCGATCCGCTCATCGTTCTGCTGGCCGTGCCGGTAGCGATTTTGGGCGCGCTGGCGTTCCTGGGGGCACGCGGACTGCCGAGCGATGCGTACGCGCAAGTCGGCTTCGTCATGCTTATCGGTCTTGCCAGCAAGAGCGCGATTCTGATCGTCGAGTTTGCCAATCAGCAACTTCGCGCGGGCGCAGACATCGTTACGGCCGCCGCGCGGGCGGCACAGACGCGGCTGCGGCCGATTCTCATGACCTCGATTGCGTTTATCGTCGCGGTGACGCCGCTGGTTTTTGCGAGCGGCGCAGGGAGCGCAGCACGCCATTCGCTCGGCACAGTGGTGTTCGGCGGCATGATCGTCTCGACGATTCTGAACCTTGCCATCACGCCCGTGCTCTACGTAATCATCAAATCATGGTCGCACCGGCGCCGCCGCCGGCGCGGAATGTCCGAGGAGAAGGCCCTGCTCCCCACGCCGCAGCCCGAGCCGACGATGCCCGTTTAGGGACGGCGCAGCGCGACTTGCCTCCGAAGCAGCCAGGGTTTTCGAGCAGGCGAGGGGTACTTCTGCTCCACACTTGGACCTATTAAATTTAATACGTCCCGCTGTTGGAGATCGATATGGTTCCTACGTTCCTTCGTACTTCCGTGGCCATCGCGATGGCCGCGGCCATCGGCACGGCACCGGCTCTCGCTGACCCTACCGGGATGTTCGGCGCGGCTGTGTCGGGCGCGAACACCGCCATCAAGAACGCGGAGAGCGCGCAGCCGCAGGTGATTCATTTGCCGGACGGTACGGTTGCGCAGGTTCCGCCGGTCACCCAGAGCAGCCAGGTCGGGCCGCAAGCCGGCGGCGTGGCTTTACCGACGGGTTTCACGTATACGCTTGATGCTTCAATCGCGCATTCGCTCGGCGAGACCGGAAAATTCGGAGACAAGTGGTTGCCGGGCGGTATGGACGCGGTTCTCGGCTACGGGTTTGGTCCGCACTCCCGTCTGGTCGCAAACTATTACGAGCTGCAGCACTATCCGGTCGGCTTCAACAGCGGGCAGGTTCCACTTTATCTTCCGTCCGGCTTTCCTCCGATCCCGGGGGTCAATCCGTCGTGCGTCAACCTGAGCGGAAGTTCGTCGTCCGCGACGTGCCCGGGTATTCCGAAACCGATCGACGTTACGACGAAAGACAAGTTCGCGCTGTTCATGTTCGAGCAGCTGATCGACTTGGGCACGATCGGGCACGGGGCGAGCGCGCACACGGTTCCGATCGTCATCACGCCGACTTACGTTTCGCGCTGGTCCACCATCGGCGGATCGAACGACGGCACGGACGTCGTGCCGTTCGTCGACTCCAACGGCGTTCCGCACACGAACATCAATACACGCACGGCGCAGGTCTATTCGCTCGCGGTTACGCTGCCGTTCTTGAAAACGCCGAAGATGTTCGGAACGTTCACGGTTGCGCCGTCGTGGCTGGTTCACACGGCGGGACTCAATCAGCAAAATCACACGCAACTCTACCAGATTCTGTACCTCGAATATACGCCGACGAAGGACATGAGAATCTTTTTCGAGCCGCAAAGCTCGCGTGACTATCTGCCCACAGACCCGTACGCGCAGCATCTCGCCGCATACTTTCTCGGCATCTCGCAGCGCGTCGCGAAGTACGGCTTCATCCAAGTCGTGCTCAATAGCGGCGGTCCGACGAACTATTCGCCATACGGCGTGAAGCAACTGAATTGCATTCAGCTGCCGTGTTCGGCGAACACGTTGCCGATGGTTGGCGGCCTCAAGGCCTCGCAGGTACAAATTCAGTTCGGCATCGGTTCGCCGAGCGTCATTCAGTTCTAGGACACGGGGATCATGAATATGTTGAAATCTCTTCATCGTCCGATCGCGGCAGTGACGCTCGTCGCGCTTGCCGCATGCGGTAACAATGCGGCCGGCCAAGGTCCGCTCGGCCCCACACCGCCGCCGGCGCCCTCGTCGGGTGGAACCTACAGCACAAAGATCGTCGGCATCGGCGACAGCTTGACCGCGGGCACGCAGTCGGGAACCACGATGGGCGCGCTCAGCAGCAATCCGTTTTCGCCGCTGCCCGGTGGCGTCGTTCCACCGACGCAGGAAAACGGCTGGTTCGCGCTATTCTTCGCGCAAGCCAACAGCATTGCGCTCGATCCCGCAAAGTACAACCTCGACACCGCGCTTGGAATACCGCAGGTCTCGCCGCTGCCGCTCATCGCGGCACCGGGACTGGGCGCGCAACTGCTCTTTTCGGCATCACTGCCAACCGGGCCGGGCCTGTTCGAAACGCACCTCGATTGCGATAGCTTCGACAACTCCGCATATACGTTGGGTGCGCTTAGTTCCGTACGTTTGAATCCGCTGACGAAGACCTACGATCTTGGCGTTCCCGGCATCACGATGCACGAAGCGCTCGCGATGACGGCTCCCCTGACGGGCGCACCGCCGGGACCAAATGCAAACGGCCAGTGCCCCGGATATCCCACTATTGCCGGCGACGTAACCAGCGGCAATTTGCAGACCGTCGTGCAGTCGGCGAGCCAGGCGTTCTATCCGGTTCTCGGATCCTATACGAAGAACGTCACGCCGCTCACGGAGCTCAGTGTCGCACTCTCGCTCAAACCCAGCGTGGCGACGGTGTGGCTCGGCGCAAACGATCTGCTCGAATACATCTTCTCCAACGAGACCTCGCCGACGACGGATCCCCCGGCGCAGTTCCAGCAAGATCTCACGACGATCGTCACGAGTCTGGAAAAGGCGGGGGCAAAAGTGCTCCTCGCCGATCTGCCCAACGTGCTGCAAACGCCGCAGTTCTTCCAAGGCGGCGTTCCCGCGAATCTCGCCGCGCCGAGTCAAAGCGTTTACTATTACCTGCAGGTTCTCTCCAACGGTGCCGTCAGTGCCGCAGAGGCGCAACAGATCGTCGGCGCGATTGCTGCCCCGGAGCCGAACGGTTGCGGCGTTGACGCGGGCGGCTATCTAACGGAGTCCGGAATGGAGGGCCTTCTGACGTTCCTTGCAACGCCGGCAAATCTCGCGCTGCTCGGAAAAGAGTGTCCCCTAGATATCAATAGCACGGGCGTTTACACTCAGAACTCCGGAATCGGCACCCTCTACCTCAACGCCAAGCTCGCAACCGATGCAGCGACGCTAAACGCGGGATACAACCAGATCATCGATGGACTGGCGGCTAAAACCGGCGCGACGCTCGTGCCGATCACCGCTACGTTCAGCGCGGTATACGCAGCATCGAACACCGCGCCGTACTATTACTTCCTGCACGGCGCTTCGGACCCGGTGAGTTTGCGCTTCGGCGGACATCTAATCGGTTTCGACGGACTGCATCCGTCGGACACCGGCTATGCCGTAATTGCAAACACGTTCATTGCGTCGGCCGCCGCCGCGGGCATCAACGTGACTCCGCTTTCGGATGCGACGCTCGATGCGATCTACGCATACGATCCATACTACATTCCGAATCCGCTCGCTCCGGGGTTCCCGCTGCTTCGGCGGCGCTAGTGGCAACGCAAACGCATGGCACGTATCGACGACCTCAGAAATGCACCGCGGGGCTCCGTGACCATCATCGATATTCGCAAGAAGCCCGATGATATGCGGATACCCGGTTCCGTACGCTATAGCGGTGAGGCCCTGGAAGCTGCGCAGGCGCTGCCGTTCGACAAAGACGAGCACGTCGTGCTTTACTGCGGAAGCGGCAATTCATGTTCTCGCATCGCTCAAACCCTGCGCGAACAGGGTTTCGAAAACGTGGAAGCCCTCGAAGGCGGCTACGCCGCCTGGAAAGAGGCCGGTCTGCCGCTCGAACCCATCACTGAACTACACAAACTCGGAGAATAACATGCTCGCACTACTCACACTGGTTGCCGCGCTTCAAGCGTCGCCGGCTCCCGCATCCACCACGACATCACCGCCGGCCGCGACCGCGCCCGCCGAAGACCCTGCCATTACGAAACTTGCCCGCGCGCAGTATGATGCATTTTCGTCCGGCAAACTCGACGCGTCGCAGTATTCCGTTCCGATCCCGCAGGACGCAATTACGCAAGTGCAAGCCGGACTCACGTCGCTGGGGCCGGTAAAGAGCGTTCAGTTCGTCAAAAGCGTGGCGGTCAAAGGTTCGAACGTCTACGTCTACAAGTTCACGTGCGCGAACGGCGCCGCGCTCGAACAACTCTCCGTAAAAGACGGAAAGATTAACGGGATTTACTTCCGTCCGGTGCAGTAACTACGGCGTCTGTCCGGCGAGAACGCCGCGCGCTCGCGCATTATCGTTGGTCGCGCGACAGCTGGGCGAGTGCACCGGGCTTGTCTTCGACGCGAGCGAGCAGCACGTCTTCAGTTACCGCGTGATAGCCGCAAGCGATGCGCAGCACGCCCTGTGAGCCGACCGATTCCGCGACAATCGAACTGATGCTCAAGTCTTTCGAGGCGAGCAACTCGGTGATCTCCGCCAGCAAACCCGGACGGTTCTGGACTACGACGGTGATGCGCTGCATCGCAGGTCCTCCACGAAAGCGTCGACGAGTTCCTTGCTTATGCCGGGCATCGCGATGAAGTGCGAGATGTCTTCTTGCGTCGCAAGTTGCCATCTGTCCCGCTCCGCGTCGGACACGCGTGGAAAGACGACCGTCAGGGCATCGCCGTTGCGCCATGCAGGAACCCCCGCATCTCGCAAGCGTTTTACCGCATACGCAGCGATGTCCAGCGCCGCTTGGGCGCGACGACGCAGCCCTTCGAGGCCGAGCGATTGCAGACGATGCCACAGCACCAGCGGCGTGAAACCGTTGCGAGAGCCGCTCATCGTCGTGTCGAGGCGTCGTCGCGCGCCTCGGTCATCGTCGTGCCGATGTTCGCAAACACGATCGGCGGCACGTCGCGGTGAATTTTCAGCGTTTCGCGCAAATCGTCGTAGTCTATCTCGCCGTTGCGCTGCGCCCGGATCATGATATGGCGCATGTCCAAGAAGTGCAGGTTCTTGCTGACGCTGTAAAAGGGTCGCCGACGTTGTTGATCGGGAGCTGCAGAAAGCGCAGCAGCGGCGCGCAGTCGAAGTCCTTTGCGGTGGGATAGCCCAGCGATTCCCGATTGCTCCGCTCGAGCCGCTCGTATAAATCATCGAGGGCCCGCGTTACCACAGGCCCTGCGTGTTCCGACAGCGCTTCGACCGGCTCAGCGTGACACGCGTTGGGCTAGGCGTAAACTCCGCGGAGTTTGAGCGCCTGCACGACGCGATCGATCGCGATCATGTACGCGGAGGTGCGGTACGGAATTCCGTGCCGCTTGGAAACGCCGCGTAGTTCGTGGAAGTTCGTGATCAACGTGTCTTCGAGACGCTCGTTCACTTCCGAGAGTTTCCAGAAATACCCCATGCGGTCCTGAACCCACTCGAAATACGAGACCGTCACGCCGCCGGCGTTCGCCATGATGTCGGGAATCACCGTAATGCCGCGCTCGTTGAAGATGCGGTCGGCGTCCGGCGTCGTTGGGCCGTTGGCGCCTTCGACGATGAGTTTGGCATTGACTTGGCGCGCGTTTTCTGCGGTCAGCACTTTCTCGAGCGCCGCCGGCACGAGCACGTCGCACTCTGCGACGAGCAACTCTGAATTGCTGATCCGCTCGCCGCCCTTGAAACCTTCGAGATTATGGCCTTCTTTATTGGTGGTGAGGTGGTCAACGGCTCCCGACACGTCGATGCCCTTCTCGTTGTAGTACGCACCGGTGACGTCGGAGATACCGACGACTTTGCACCCGCGTTCTTCGAATAGACGCGCCGCCCACATGCCGACGTTGCCGAAGCCCTGAATGACGACACGCGCGTCCTGCGGCTTGATGCCCATGTTCGCGAGTTCGTCGATGCCGCAAATCATGACGCCGCGGCCCGTCGCTTCGGTGCGTCCCTTCGACCCGCCGATCGCCAACGGCTTTCCCGTCACCACGCCGGGCACCGACTGACGCACGTGCATGGAGTACGTATCCATGAACCACGCCATCGTTTGCGGATTCGTGTTGACGTCAGGCGCCGGAACGTCTTTGTCCGGACCGACGACTTCGACCAGCTCTGCGGCATACCGGCGTGTGATGCGCTCGAGTTCGCCCTGCGAGAGCTTCGTCGGATCGCAGGTGACCCCGCCCTTTCCGCCGCCGAAGGGCAGATCGACGACCGCGCACTTCCACGTCATCCAAAATGCGAGCGCCGTCACCTCGTCGAGCGTCACGCCCGGATGGAAGCGGATGCCGCCCTTTGCCGGACCGCGCGCGAAACTGTACTGAACGCGATAGCCGGTGTAGACTTCGAATTCACCGTTGTCGCGCTGAAACGGAATCGAAAAGATGATCTGACGTGTCGGGTGCGTCAGGATAGCGCGCATGGTTGCATCGAGTTCCAGGAGCCCGGCCGCCTCGTTGAAATAGGCGATGCCGTCCCCGAATACGGACACTTCGCGCACAGCAGTGGTCATAGGGTATTGATGCCTCCGAAAAAAGCCAAACTCGGCACAATTAGGGTCTGCGCGGGGGTTCCCCTATGTTCAAAAGTCGCAGGCAAGCGGCTGAAGGCGCCTTCGGCAGTGCAGACGCGCCGGTCAGACGTTGAACTTGAAATTGACCACGTCGCCCTCGCGCATGACGTAGTCCTTGCCCTCGCTGCGCACCAGGCCGGCGGTCCGCAGCGCCTCCATGGTTTTGCACCGGACGTAGTCCTCGTAGTCGACGATTTCAGCGCGGATGAAGCCGCGCTCGATGTCGCTGTGAATCTTTCCGGCCGCCTGCGGCGCCTTCGTGCCCCGCTCGATGGTCCAGGCGCGGGCTTCCTTCTCGCCGGCCGTCAGGAACGTCATGAGGCCCAGCAGGTCGTAGGCGGAAACGACGAGTTGGTCCAGACCGCCGCGCTCGATGCCGAGTTCCCTGCGAAATTCCTTGGCGTCGTCCTCTGAGAGACCGGCAAGTTCCGCCTCCACCTTGCCGCAAAAAGCTACCACGCCGCTGCCTTCGGCCTGCGCAATTTGCTGCACCGAGCGTAGAAGTGGGCCCGGTTCGAGAATTTGCTCCTCGTCGATGTTCGCAACGTACAGCAGCGGTTTGGCGGTCAGCAGAAAGGATTCGCGCGCGACCTGCGCTTCCGGCGAGTCTTTTGGAAACGTGCGCGCCGGCGTGTTGTTTTCGAGCGCCTCCATGACGCGTTTCGCGGCATCCACCTTGTAGCGCAGCTTGAGGTTTGCGCGTGCCTCACGTTCGAGTTTGTCAACGCGCCGCTCGAGCGTTGCCAGATCAGCTAAAGCCATCTCGATGCCGATGATCTCAATGTCCCGGCGCGGATCGGGACCACCCTCGACATGCGTGACGTTATCGTCTTGAAAACAACGTACGACCATTGCGACCGCATCCGTTTCACGGATGTGGCTCAGGAACGCATTGCCCAGGCCCTGCCCCGTGCTGGCACCGCGCACCAAGCCCGCGATGTCCACGAACCGCATCGTGGCCGGCACGATCTGCTTGGAACGAACGAGATCGGCGAGCACGTGCAGGCGTGCATCGGGAACGGGGACCTCGCCGACGTTCGGCTCGATGGTGGCGAAGGGATAATTCGCCGCCAGGGCCTGTGCCGAGCGAGTGAGCGCATTGAAGATCGTGGATTTGCCGACGTTCGGCAAACCGACGATACCGCACGAAAGAGCCATGGTGAACCGCGCTCCGTTCGGCCGCCGCTCGGGCGCACCCTGGTTAGCTTGACTGCTTCCTTAGGAATGATTAGCGGTGGAGTGCGTAGGATAGGACTCTCATGCGCCAGATGAAGGTCGACAAGCTCGGAATCGATCTGCTGACCCACGATCCCGTGGTCATCCTCAAGGATATGGACGGCAAGCGGTTTCTGCCCATCCTCATCGGCCCGTTCGAAGCGACCGCCATCGCGCTGGCTTTGGAGGGTGCGCCGGTTCCTCGGCCGCTCACGCACGATTTGATGCGCAACGTGTTCGAAACGCTCGACGCGCATCTGGAGCAAGTCGTCATTCACGACATTCGCGAGTCCACGTTTTTCGCGAAGCTCGTGGTGCGCACGAACGGCGAACTGCAAGAGATCGACGCGCGTCCATCGGACGGCATCGCGCTCGCGCTGCGCATGAGCGCGCCGATCTATGTTTCCGACAAAATCGTGCTCGAAGAGTCCGTTCCCGACAAGAAGACCGAAGACGCCGAGGTCGAGCGCTTCAAAAAATTCATCGAAGACCTCAAACCGTCGGATTTTAATAGGTAGTGAAACCGTTCACGGCAATCGATCACGTGCAGCTGGCGATGCCGGCGGGACGTGAAGATGACGCGAGAGCGTTTTTCTGCGGCGTGCTCGGCATGACGGAACTTCCCAAACCGGCGGAACTTGCCGGCCGCGGCGGCTGCTGGTTCGCGGAGTTTGTTGCGGCGCAAAAAGCGCATCCCGGTTTACGCTGTACCGATCTCGCGGCGTTGCTGCAGCGGTTGCATGAAGCGGGAATCGCATACGAGGAAGACGGCGCAACCGGGTCGCGGCGCGCGTTCGTGCGCGATCCGTTCGGAAACCGCATCGAACTCGTGGGCTAGCGCCGCTAGTACACGCCGCGCAGCGGCAGCGGCGTCACCGGCGCATATCTCGCGAACGCATCTCGCGCAAAGTCTGCGCGGTGCGGATCGCTGACCAGCCAGTCTGCAAACGTCGGCATCGCAATGCGCGGCGCGGGGTGCAGCATCCTATTCTGCGACGTCGATACGAGCGCGGCAGTGCGCGCGCAGATCTCGCCCGCGTAGACCTCCAACGCCCACTCGCCCAAATACGCCACACGAGACTCCGCATAAAGTTGACTGGGGTTCTCGCGAATCAAACTTACGAGTGCCACATCCGCGACTCCCGCGCGCGGAAAAGAGAGCACGTACCGTCCCTCTCCGGCTTCGCTAACGCGAACGAATCCTTGAAAGCGCGTAACGCTGATCTCGGTGAGCAGATCGGAAAGCGCGGAGAGCGTAATCGGTTTTCCTAAATGAAATTCAGCGTACGTACTCAAAAAGATCTCCGGCCCGCCCTTCACGCTCGAATTGCTCGAGTGTTCGCGCCTGCACGACGAGTGCTTGTGAATGCTGCGCTCCGTGCGGCGCTTTGTCGATGATGCGATAGCGCAACCCGGAGCGCGCCGCCTCTGCCGCCATGGCTAAGCCGGTCGGCCCCGCACCGCAAATCAACAGGTCGATGTCCGGTTCGGGCATATCGGATTGTTCGAGGGGTGGCGGCATTTTCCCAGAATGCTGCCGCTCCTATGGAGACACAGGAACGCGCCGACATCGGCGTTTTTGGCGG
>DATGJX010000061.1:0-4037 GCA_035294905.1 Vulcanimicrobiaceae bacterium
AGCCGAACGAAAAGCGACGAAGGAGCGAACGAAGGCGGCGTAACCGCCGACTTTAGGCCGAATCGAATTTACAGCAGATTTGGGACTTGACTAGAATGGACCGCTCTTATCGGACTGGGGATAGCCAAACGATGTCCTCGCGAGGACGTGCAATCGCAGATAAGCCCTACGTGTTAAGGTCATGCTTGTGAACATAATAAATTGGGGCAACTTCAGATTTGCAGCTATGCGCTCGCTTCTTCTGCCGCCAAACGAGCGCTGCCAGAACCGCCAATGCGTTTTCGCTGTCCGGATAGAAACCTTCTGATGTTCGGACGTACACCTTCCCAACCGAAGTACTGGAAGGCGTTGGTCGCTTTTGCGCCGTTCGTAGCGATCGTTGCCTGGAGTCTATCTTTGTTCCATGTGCATATCGTGGAATGGTTGCTTATTACGATTGCAGCGGTGATCTGGCTGTTCGGGTCCGCGGCGATAAATGCTCGTGTCTCAAACGATTGGAGAGCGGAGTACGACATGAATGTTATGATTACTGAGCATCGGTCCAGCGTGGCTCGCAACACGAGAATCGATGACAAGTAGGGTACGTGCCCTCAGCCTTAGCGCTAAGACAATGCTGCGGCATTACTGGGGCGCATAAGGAGAGCGTGCAGGCGTGCTATACGGGATACGCGCTGAGCGAGAGCGCGCAAGGCAAAGGCTACATGACCGAGGCCGCTCGCGCCGGCATCGACTTCATCTTCAACCGCGTCCGCTTGCATCGCATCATGGCGAACTACATGCCGAACAATGCGCGTAGCGCAGCGCTATTGCAGCAGCTGGGCTTCAGCATCGAAGGCAGCGCGCGTAACTACCTATATCTTGCCGGCGCGTGGCAAGATCACGTGTTGACTTCGCTTACGAATCCGAATCCAATCGTCCCGGTGTAGCGCTACGGCGTCCACGCGTGGATCGCACCGGACATGTCGCCAACGTACAGGTGGCCGTTCGCGACGACCGGTGCGACGATGCCCTGACCGCTGAGCGGCGCGCTCCATAATTGCGTGCCGGTTGAAGCGTCGAACGCGTACGTCGTGTTGTTGGTGTAGCCGCTGACGTACACGACCCCATTGGCGATCGTGACACCGGAACGCGTCGTTTCCGCAGTCGTCTTTGAACCGTCAGGACCAAAGACTGCATTCCACACCGGCGTCGGATTCAGCGTGCAGTTCGAAGCGATGCTGAACGCGCCCAGTCCAGGCTGGTAGATTCCATACGTCGACGGTAAAACGATGTACACGTAGTTCGTAACGGGATCGTACGCCGGAACTTGTCGGAACGACGCCTCGTGCGCGATCGACATGTCGATCATCTGCGTCGGGCCTTTTGAGATACTCGCGCGGTTGTACAGCAGGAACGCACCCGACTTATTGACCACCCCGAGCAGCGGCGGACAGCCGACGGGCTGAAAAATGAGCGGCGTCGTTCCGAAATCCGCGTTCGGCATGGGCGGCATTCCAGTTGGATGATTTTGCGCGATTACCGTACTGAGATCTGAGGATAGCTCGATGACGTGTTCGGCGTACCCCGAATACTGCGGCGTACCCACTGCGTTGCCGGTAGCGACGAAGACGTTGCCGGTTGCCGCATCGACAGCGGCGCCGCCGTATCCCCAGATGCCTCCGCCTTCTCCGCTGGGCACCGTAAGAAACGTATTGACGATCGACGCGGTCGCCGTGTTAATCGCGGTCAGGCGGCCATGCCACGGTGCGACATCGCACACCGACGACGTCCCGACGTACAGCATGCCGTTCTTCGCGTTGTAATTCAATCCGTCGTGAATGAAATCGAGATTATTGAGGGGCGCGATGTTGATGGGCCAGCCTGCAGCTTCCGCTCCGGTTCCCAGATCCAGTGCGTGCACGTCATTTGCGCCGTCCGGAATATAGAGAAGGTTACGC
Organism: Vulcanimicrobiaceae bacterium; assembly: GCA_035294905.1. Lineage (GTDB taxonomy): Bacteria > Vulcanimicrobiota > Vulcanimicrobiia > Vulcanimicrobiales > Vulcanimicrobiaceae > DATGJX01. The sequence goes on from DATGJX010000061.1 coordinate 1,938, forward strand.
GTGCGGTCGAGCGCGCCCGCGCCTTCGACGCCCCAGTAGGTGGTGTGGCCGGGAGTGCACTGAAACGTCGTGCTACCGAGCTGTTTCGACCACACCGTTGCACCGGTGTCTGCGTCAATCGCGTACACCATGCCGGTGCCGGCGCCCGCATAAAGCAGGTTGTGCATCACGCCGTTCACGTTCACGTTGGTTGCAATGACCGGTTCGCCTTGCATGTGGTACCCGAGCTGCGCGGGCTTGCTCCACAGCGCATGCAGTGTACCGAAGCTGCCGATGCCGATCGTGTTCTCGTGCGGATTGTAACCCCAGCGCGCCAGGTTGTCGCCGAACGTCGGCCAGTCAAACAGCTTGGCTGTTGCCCTCCGAGCCGACGACAAATCGTGCTCGGAAGCGGAATTGGCCGCCGGCAAGGCTCCGCCGCCTGACGAACCGTGGTTGCACGACGCGAGCGCGGTCGCAGCGGCGAGCGCGGCGGCAAGAGCAAGTGCTATCGGCATGCGGTGCTTCATTGTTGGCCTTCTCCTTCTACGGCGTCCATGCGTGTATCGCGCCGGACATGTCGCCGACGTACAGATGTCCGTTCTGCACCATCGGCGCGACGATGCCCTGATTGCCGAGCGGCGCGCTCCATAATTGCGTTCCTGTTGCGGCGTTGAAAGCGTACGTGGTGTTGTTCGTATAACCACTTACGTACACGACGCCGTTTGCGACCGTGATTCCGGAACGTGTCGCTTCCTGCGTCGTTCTCGAGCCGTCCGGACCGAAAACGGCGTTCCACACCGGCGTCGGGTTCAGCGTGCAATCGGCGGCAACGCTGAACGCCCCCAATCCCGGCTGGTAAATTCCGTACGTCGACGGCAGAACGATGTACACGTAGTTCGTAACCGGATCGTACGCCGGAACCTGTCTAAACGAGGCTTCATGGGCGATCGACATATCGATCTCTTGCGTTGGACCGCCCGCAATGTTCGCCCGATTGTACAGCACGAATGCGCCGGACTTATTTACCGCTGCGAGCAGCGGTGGACATCCGATCGGCTGAAATAGTAACGGTGTCGTGCCGAAATCCGCGTTCGGCATCGGCGGCATACCGGGCGGATAGTTGTGCGCGACGACGGTACTGAGATCCGCGGAGAGCTCGACGATATTTTCGGCGTAGCCCTCATTCTGCGCCGTTCCCTCGGAATTACCCGTTGCGACGAACACGTTCCCGGTCGACGGATCGATTGAAGCACCGCCGAAGCCCCAGATGCCTCCGCCGATGCCGCCCGGCACAGAATAAAATGTACTGACGATCGTGCCCGTCGCGGTATTTATCGCCGTAAGGCGGCCGTGCCATGGTGAAATGTCGCAAACCGAAGACGTTCCAACGTACAGTAGTCCGTTGCTCGGATTGTAGTTCAAACCGTTGTGAATGAAGTCCAAGTTGTTCTTCGGCGCAATATTTATAGGCCAGCCCGCGGCTTCGGCTCCTGTCGATAAATCGAGCGCGTGTACGGAGTTACCGCCGTCAGGGATGTAGAGGCGGTTGCGAGCGCGGTCGATCGCGGCGGTGCCTTCGACGCCCCATGCCGTCGTGTGGTTCGGCGAGCAAGTAAACGTGGTCGTGTCGACCTGCTTCGACCAAACGAGCGCGCCGGTATCGGCGTCGACTGCCGACACGACGCCCGTGCCGGCGCCGGCGTATAGCACGTTGTGGAACACGCCGCCGACGTTCACGTGCATAGCGATGACCGGCTGCCCCTGCATGTGCCAACCAAGTTGGAACGGAGCGCTCCAGAGCGGATGCAGCGTACCGAAGCTGCTGATGCCGATCGTTTTCTCGTTCGGGTTGTAGCCTGTTCGCTCTAAGTCGTAGCCGAACGTCGACCAGTCGGGCACGGCAGCAGGCGACGCGCTCGGAGCCGGCGTTGGGGAAGGCGGCATTGACGGTCCATGTGACGGCGACGCGCTACCCGTAGGTTTCGAACTCGGATTTGTGCTCGCGCCCGGATTCCCGGGAGGCACACCGGGCAAGCCGGACGACCCGCCGCCGCCGCCGCACGATGCGCATGCAACCGCGGCGACCAATACAGCAGCGAAACCGAAACGGTGGAGTTG
>DATGJX010000062.1:0-10116 GCA_035294905.1 Vulcanimicrobiaceae bacterium
CTTTTCATCCCCCGTCGAGGTATCCACACGCGCGAGCACGCTATAGTACGCCCCGCCGTAGGTCACTTTGGGATTCGTGGGGTCGACTGCAATGTACGTGCTTTCCCCCTGCGCCACGCCGTGAAGGACGTTTTGCCCCAGTCCCTCATTCGACGCGCTCGGCATTTCGAAGGCGCCTGCGTCCTGCATCGCACCATAGAGGTGATACGGGAATTGTGTGTCGAGGACGATGTGATAGAACTGCGAGAGCGGCTGGTTTTGGGTCGTGCTGAACGTTTTGCCGCCGTCGACCGAGACGTTCGCTCCGCCGTCATCGCCGATGATGAGCAGTTTCGGATTGCGCGGATTGATCCAAATGATGTGGTTGTCGCCTAAACCCGGTCCGAGCGGCTTCCATGTATGACCGCCGTCGGTTGTTTTGAATACGCTGTCGACGTTCGGCGCATACGCAACCTTCCAATTCGTCGGGTCGACGTAAATCGCCATGTAGTAGAACGCGCGCTGACGGAGTTTCCACTCGTCGTTGACGCGCGACCACGTCGCGCCGCCGTTGTCGGAACGGAATACGCCGCCATCACGCGCTTGCGCGATCGCGTAGACGACATTGGAGTTGCTCGGAGCAACGGCGACGCCCATCTTGCCGAGCAATCCCTTTGCGAAGCCGGGATTCGAGGAGATCTTTTTCCACGTTTTACCGGCGTCCGTCGTCTTGTAGATCGCGCTTCCCGGGCCGCCGCTTTTGAGCGTCCACTCGGTACGCTGCGCCTGCCACATCGTTGCGTACAAGACGTTTGGATTCTTCGCATCCATGACGATATTGTTCGCGCCGGTATCGTCGTCGACGAAGAGCACCTTCGTCCACGTCTTTCCGCCGTCGGTCGTCTTGTAGACGCCGCGATCCGGATTCGGTTTGAAGACGTGGCCCATCGACGTCGCGTAGACGATGTCCGGATTGCGCGGATCGATGACGATGGAACCGGTCTGGCGCGTGTCCCTCAAACCGGCGTACTTCCACGTCTTCCCGGCGTCGGTCGATTTATAGATTCCGTCGCCGTTGGCCCAGTCGCCGCGAATATCGCTCTCGCCGGTGCCGACGTAAATGATTTTCGAGTTTGACGGCGCGACGGCGATGGCACCGATGCTGTTCGAAATCGTGCCCATTTTACCGTCGGAGATGTTATCCCAAGAGTTGCCGGCGTTTTCGCTCCTCCAGACGCCGCCCTGAACGCCGCCCATGTAGAAGAGATTCGGTTGGTCGGGCACGCCCGCGACCGCTACGACACGGCCGCCGATGTATGGACCGACGAGACGCCACTCCATCTTGCTCAGCAGTTTGTCGGATGCCGAGCCGGAAGCGGCGGGAACAGCACTAGGAGCCACGGCAAAAGCCGCGGCAAGTAGAGTAGCAACGATGCGCTTCATCCAAGCGCTATACCGCTGCTTTTTGCCGGTTCCTTTATGCGACTGTCAACCACATGGCATACGCAACTGTCCAGCGAGTGCATCGTGCCCATTATGCTCCGCCCAATCTGCGGGCGAGCCTCCGTAAATGACGTCGCGAACGTCCGCGCGCGCGCCTGCTTCCAGAAGGACGCGCGCCACGTCCGCGGCATTTTTCGGAAGCGTCCCGATTCTCGTCGGATTCTCGGCGAGGAATTCCAGCAAACTCGGATGCTGAAAGTAATTGCCTCCCGGAAGCGTCACACGCTGCGTTACCAGTTCGGGATGGCGCCGCAATTGTGCCCGGAGTCCCTCGACGTCGCCGGCATCCACGAAATCGACCGCGCGACGAAACTCCGCATCGTCGATGCGTTCGTGCGCGGGCAAGTCGAGCACGCTCGCGTCTTCATGCTCCACGAACGCCTTGAGTTTCGGCCAACTCGGAAATCCGTACTCGCGCGCAGTCGCGAGCTGCGCATCGGTTAGCGAAAGATGCGTTGCGGCGATTTCTTCATCGCTGCGGCTGCGCATGCGCGGATGAAATTCACGCAATCGCTGGAGCGCCTGCAGTCTCGCGTGCTACGCAGCCTCCGTCATACGTTGTCGAGCGTGCCGTCCGACCAGCGGTGAACCGGGATCATGATGGTTACCGGCTGGTACGGGCGGAAGTTTGACGGCGGCGCAATGATTGGCGATCCGTGGTAGCCCGCTGCCCACGTAGCCAGTTGGTTATACGCGATGAACAGCATGACGTGCGGATGCCATGGCCCAGCGACCTCGTCGTTGATATAGCTTTCTTTTGAAAGCATGAACGCGAACGAACCGGGTGCGGGATCGGTGAATCGATGGCTCGCGTATGCGGCTTGCGACTTTTTGGCGATCTGTTCGCGAGTGTAACCCGCGATCGCCCAGTTCGTCAGCGCGATCTCTTGCGGCAGTACGGTTCGCACCGCCGGCGGGTTGAGGCAGGCTGCACCGCGTCCCTTCCAATTCCAAAATTCGGGATCGTCGAAACCCGCGGACCACATACGCCCGACGAAGCAAACCCATCCGTTGCTCCCCTTTGCCGCGACGACGTATCCCTTCTTCGTGAGCACGAGGACTTCGGCGTGAGCTGAGACGGATAGGGGCGCTGCGGTACGGGCCATCGCGATCTCGGCCGAAGCGCTCGGCATGAGATACTTCGAGATCGGCGCCATCGACGGATAGGACGGAGTCTTCTGTGCCATTTGGCCGTTGGCGGCGGCGCACGAAGCAAGCAATGTCGCAAGAAGTGCGTTGGAAATGGCTTTCATGGTCCACCTCCGTTTTGAGAACCGTTCTTCATAACGCCGACTGCGTGCGAAACGTGATGGCGGGCGGTGAAGGCTTCATCGGCGTGGGCGGATTAAAGGGATGCCATGGCCTCCTCCGCGCCGCTGCCGTCGGATCTTTGGTATGTCCTTACGGACTTGGAGCAAGCTTATGCAGCGGAAGGAGCTCCGGGACAGCACATGCCGCCGCTTCACCTTTGGGCAAACCTTTTGCGGGCGGTCAACGAGAACCCAATCAGCCTTCGTGCATTACCGGCGGCGCTTCGTCTATCCAAACGTGCCGTGAAGTCGAGAATAACGTCGGCAAGCAGATGCGGATGGATCGAAGAGCTTAGGCTCGGGAAAGGCGACGTAGCGGTACGTCTGACCACCCGCGGATTGAAAATGGCAGCGCGATGGAACTCGCTGCAAGAGGCCGCCGAAAAACGTTGGCGGACAAACGTGGGAGCGGATGCGGCCGCGCGGCTCCGTTCTTCGATCGAAGCGATCATGACGTTATTTCCGCTCGAGCATCCCCATTATCCGGCCGGCTACGGAGCCGCCGATGCGAGCATCACCGGAGGAAACGGTCGAGACTGGAAAGGCGTATCTCGTGAGTCAGGAGATACCGTCTCGAATCTTCCGTTGTCGGCGTTGGTTTCGCAAACGTTGGTTGCCTTTGCGATGGACTATGAAGAACGATCGCCGGTTGCGCTTTCACTCAGCACGGCTGTGATCAAACGTATTCCCGCCGATGGGCGGCCGTTGGATGAATTCAGTGATTCCGCCGGCGTTTCGGCACTCATTCGCCACGGCTTTCTGCGCGTAAGCGGCAACGGTCGCAGCAAGACGGTATTTCTGACGCCAAGGGGCCTTTCCGTGAACGAAGCTTATGATGGAAGAATACGAGCAGTCGAATCAGGGTGGCGAATTCGATTCGGCAACGAATCCGTCACGGCGCTGCGTCGGGTGTTGGAAGACGTGACGAGCGCTTCGGATCGAAATGACGGCGTAACGTGGACCGCGCCTAGGAAAAACTTCTAAGCGAACTTGTCTACGCGGCCGGCGCGTCGCCGCAACCGGTGCTGAACTTGCCCATCTCTTCGAACAAGCACCCGCGTGATTTCATAAAACCCTTCCACACACGCGTCGGAAAGCAAACCGGGGCTTCTTGCGATGGCGAGGGTCAACGGCTCACGCTACGATGCATCACCGGGTCACGACCGTCTAGACGACCACCGTCCCATTTTCATCGGTACGATTGATCTCTGTGCATTGATGCGCTGCAAAGTTTCGATAGTAATGGGTACCCCGTGGCCCAATAAATGCCGGCCTGGAGCTGCAAGCGTGCAAATCGATTCCTTCGTTCATAAAGCGCTGCACAATGAAGACAAGCATGCACTTGGTTGAAGCCGCGCGCTTCAGCATCGTCGTTGAGGGAGCGCGACCCGTCGGGATTCATGCTTTTTTCACAACCTTTCATGTATCGTAAGGCTTCGGGGAGAAATCCTCGACGTACCCGTACCCGGCGCCGGCCTTGTCACGATCCTGCGTTTTGCCTAGGAGGTTGACATGCATGACATGAAAGAGCGGCTGTCTCTATTTTGGCTTTTCGCGTTATTAAACTATCTGTACGCTGACGTTATTGCCCTGTGGGCTATTATTGGCTCGCGAAATCCGGCGGACACCCCACACCTCTCGCAATGGGCTCTTCTGGGGGCAGCGGTCTTAATGGAAATACCCATCGCCATGATCGTGGCGTCTCGACTGCTGCCGTACAGAGCGAACCGCCTGGCGAATATCATCGCGGGTGTCATTGTGACCCTTGTAAATGGTAGCGTGACCTTCGTCGTGCCTCTGGTCACCGATCTCCGGCCGCCTGCTTTTCCGGAATACGTGTTTTTCGGAACGATTGAGACTGTGTGCACCTTGGTCATCATTTGGCAGGCGTGGACTTGGTCAGAAGTTGAAGGCACATCGGAGCAGGCCGTCGGGCATTCGAGAGTTGGAAGTCTCGCACGTTAATTGATTTCGGTTGCGCGCCTACTGAGGTCTCAAGACATTTCCGGAGGGCGCCGTGCGGATGGACTTTGGGAAAAGGACGAGCATGGAAGCGACGCCCAAAAAGCGTCGAGCGTGCAGCAAGGGAAATCATCGCAGACATGCGAGGCTAGCCCGTAGCGATTTAGTTGCCGCTGCGAACAAACACCTGAATTACCAATGACAAAGCGGCGCCATGATAACGTGAATCCGACGAGGTGTCCCGATTGCCAGCACACTCTAACCGTTCACGTCTTAAAGGCCGGAGTTCTCGTTTGCGTAGTCTGCTCGCGCACCGGCGCGACCAGCGAATGCCGTAAATCGACGACCTAACTCAACGGTTTCCATCGCGCTTGCGATCGGACTACAGCGAATTATCGCAAGCTGTGACTTCATGTGGGACCGTAGAACCACCGTGCTTTCGCGTTCCCCATCGGACCTGGCTACAAATGGTCGTCTGCTAGTGCCAACAGCATCGGTTACAGCATCGTAGAAACGCTCATTACGCTGCCGTCCGTGATGATAGTTGCGGCGCCGTTCTGATCGGTACGATAAGCGCGAGCGCCGAAGCGCTGCAACGTTTCGATCGTTGACGGCGCAGGATGGCCGAACATGTTGTGGCGGCCGACGGAAATGATTGCATACTCCGGGTGCACTGCTGCAATGAAGGCGGGCGAACTGCTATAAGCTGAACCATGATGGCCGACCTTCAGAACATCCGCATGCAAATCAATGCCTTCATTCAAAAAACGCTGCTCTGCGGCGATGCCGGCATCCCCCGTGAAGAGCATCCGGAAATGCTTATACTGCAAGATGAAGGCAACGGAGTTGTCGTTGATTGTATTGTTGCTTTCAATGAACGGCAGCGACGGGCCGATAAACATGAGCGTAACTCCATCATCGGTGCGCCACACCATGCCCGCACGCGGATAAACAATCGGCACACGGTCCGCGCGGGCCGTTTGGATCGCATCGCGATACGCATAGCCGCTGTACTGCTGCCCGCTGTCGGCGAACTCGGCAACACGGAAGCCATCGCGCAAGATCGGCGCCATGCCGCCTGCATGGTCGCATAAAATCTTCACGCACACGAAGGAGCAATGAAGCGCATGCCTGTATACCGTTTTGGGACTTTCGTGCGAAGCAGTTTAACGGCATGAGCGCGAAGGCTCGTTCGTGGCGACTCGTGTAGAGCCGGGAACGCCGTCTTCCGCCCGCCCTAGCGGCACGGTGACGTTCCTATTTTCCGATATTGAGGGCAGCACCGAACGCTGGGAGCGCGATCGAGAAGCGATGAGTGATGCGCTCGCGCGACATGACACGTTGATGCGCTCATCGCTGGAATCTCGCGGCGGTTATATTTTTAAAACTGTGGGCGATGAATTTTGTGCGGCGTTCTTTACCGCACGCCATTGCGCGCATAATGGACCGGTACGGATGTGAACATGCCCTGGATGCCTCGTTCGGGTCTCGAGTCTATCGAAGACGTTGTTTGGCTACCGCGCCTCTTCGACAAGGCGCGCCGCGCTGAACTGAGCGACGAGCGGCGCCTCTGCGATGGCTATTGCTACGGCAACAATGATTTCATCGACAGCAGAGTGCTGCGTTTCTTGCGAACAGACGATGCGACGGTGTCCGCATTACTTCGGTCGCATTCGGATCCGGAGGCGGCTCGCATTATCGTGAGCGCCAGCGGCCGTACACCCGACGAATGCCGGAAGTTTAGCGGCGCGCTTCGACGAGCGTTTTTGGACTTTGCGCTCATGGAGGCTGATGAAGGTCGCCTGCCGGACGGAGCTAAGCGCGTGCTCCTACGATTTTTTTATAATCGCTTGATGATGCCCGTCGTTTATTTCGTATTTCGTCGCGCAGAGCAAAAGCGCCATAGCGTTATCCGTTAGGCTTTTGGGTCACGCCAATGCGGCTTCCGCTAAGGCCTGCTCTTCCGTCCATTCGCGACCTTCCGCGGCGAGCCGCATGAACTCGGCCTCGCCAAGCGCCGCGTGCAACGCTGCAATAGTCTTCTCGTTTTCTTGCTGCTCCGTGTATTCACGTACCGCTTCCAATTGGGAAAGCCGCGCGTCTACGTAGCCTAATAGCCGCGCGCCGCGCGATCTAATGCGGCGTTCGTCCAGCTCGTTATCGATGGGACGAAGAGCTGCAATAGCGGCAAAGTGTTGGAGAATGAAGGCTACGTCTGCTTCCAGCTGCAAGTCGCGACTGAGCACTAGCGCTTCATTCGCCGAAGCGCGAGCCTCAGCGAATTTGCCGGTCGCGATAAGATAGGCTGCTATGACGGCAAGTGCAATTGGTTCCCCCTGCGATGCGCGAATATGACGTATGGTCGAGAGCGCTTCATACGCAAGACGCAAGGCCGAAACAGGGTCGCCGAAACGAAATTCCGTTTCCGCGAGGCTGCCTGCGAGGTTTGCTCCTAGCCATTTAGCGCCGCAGGACGAACAAATATCTAACGCCTGGCGGTAGAGATCGCGCGCCCCGATTAAATCTCCGGCCGATTGTCGCGCCCATGCAAGGCATTGAAGAATTGCAGCTTGCAGCTTTTGCGCGTTTCGCACGCGTGCGCGCTGTAGTGCGACGTGCAGTAATTCTTCGCCTCCCCGCCATTCGCCGAGCAAAACCAGCGCACGCCCGCAGAGCCGCAGGGCGTCGGCGAGCAGGAGCGGTTCATTCAGCTCTACGTACAATGCGCGCGCGCTCTGGGCAGCTTCATGGCTGGCCTGATTTAGCGAGAGCACACCGTCGATCTGAGCCAGTGTCAGCGCTAATTTTGCGGCTGCCGGAGCCGAGATCGCAACATCTGCAGCATAGCATGCCTGGAGCCAGCGATGCCCCTCGCCGGGAGCCACATACGTCCAAAACCATCGCAGCGAGCTCACGATCTGCTGTCCAAGCGTAACATCGTTGCCGCCGCCGAGCGTCCACTCGAGTGCCGCCTGCCAGTTTTCGCGCTCCGCGTCGAGAGCAGCAATCCATGCTGCGTCGGCCGTAGTCTCGTAGCCGGCTTCGAGCGTTTCGCAAAAGGCAGCATACGCCACTGCATGCGCGCGCGCCGTCGGTGTTTCCTCGCCGCATTCGGCGAGCCTTCGGCGGCCGTATTCGCGTGTTGACTCCAGCAGGCGGTAGCGGGTTTCGCCTCCGGCCGCCTGCGCCTGAACGAGAGATTTATCTACGAGTGAGGCGAGTAAGTCCAGTACGTCAAATCGATCCATGGCCTCGTCAGTGCAAACCGCCTGCACGAACTCGAATGTGAATCTACCGGAGAAGATCGCGAGCCTACGAAACACCCGGCGCTCGTAGTCGGAAAGGAGGTCGTAACTCCAATCGATCAGCGCTCGCATGGTCTGCTGGCGCGGCAGGGCGCTCGGATCTCCGCCGGTCAAGATGCGAAAGCGCTGGTCTAATGTGCGCGAAAGTTCTTCCGGTGAAAAAACCTTGAGGCGGTTAGCCGCCAGTTCGATAGCCAGCGGAATGCCGTCAAGCCTGCGGCAAATATCCGCGACGAACGGCGCGTTGGCGTTCGTGATAGTGAAACCTTTGTCTACCGAGTGCGCGCGGTCTGCAAACAATATTGCGGAGCTGTATTGGAGCAGCGTATCGGCAGTGCTTTCCTCCATTGGTGGAGGTACGTCTAAGGACGGCATCCGGTAAAGCTCTTCGCCGGCAATGTTCAAACTCTCACGGCTCGTTACCAGGACGCGCAATTCCGGGCAGCCGTGCAAGAGTCCGGAAACTACACGCCTCACTTCCGCGATTACATGCTCGCAGTTATCTAGGATGAGCAGCAATCGCTTGCGCCTGAGCCGCATTAGCACCGACTCGAGCAGCGGGTTCTCGGGCGATTCCGGAATACCGAGCGTCCTTGCTAGAACACTTTGGACGAGCGTGTAGTCGGAAATTGGCGCCAGTTCAATGAGCCATACGCCATCGCGGAAGTCGTCGATGAAGTGTGCGCCAACCTGGGTGGCGCAGCTCGTTTTGCCCACACCGCCGCTTCCGACCAACGTCACCAGCCGATGCTCCTTTAGGAGAGCTTCGAGCTGGCGCGTGACGTCCTCCCGACCAACGAACGATGTGTGTCGCGCCGGCAAATTATTCGACAGGTGATCGAGCGAGCGTAGCGGTGGGAACGTTGTTCTTAGATGCGGCGCGACAAGCTGGTATACGTGTTCCGGGTTTCCCAAGTCCTTGAGTCGGTGCGTGCCGAGGTCGCGCAGGCTGAATTGTTCGGGCAGATCCCGTTTTAGTAGATTGGCGCTCACGCCCGAAAGCAGCACCTGGCCACCATGCGCAATTGCGGTCAAACGCGCGACGCGATTCACAACGGGGCCAAAATAGTCTCCGTCGCGCTCGACTGCAACGCCGGTATGCAGCGCGACTCGTACGAGCAAGCCATCGACCTCTGAAAAATCCTCGGCGTCTAATGCCTGCTGTAGAGCAATCGCTGCGCGCGCTGCATCTCCGGGGTTTTTGAATGCAGCGCAAAACGCGTCACCCATGGTCTTGAAAACTATGCCGCCATCCGCCGCGATTGCGCGGCGCACGATAGCATCGTGCCGGCGCAGCGCTTCCTGCATCGCGTCTTGTCTGCGCTCCCACCGCTGCGTGCTGCCCTCAACGTCGGTAAACATCAGGGTTACAGTGCCGTTTGGGAGCGGTCGTGCAGCCGCATGAGCAACGTCAGCCATGGCAAACCTCTGCCGGTCGCTGCCTATAAACATACCGCGTTGCTCCGCAAAACAAAAGAGCCGGAAGCTGAGCGCCTGCCTGAGTCCGCTTCCGGTGCCTAAACTTATAGCAAGGGCACTACTAGCGTGTTATTCCGTTGCGCATCGTATGTGATCGTGACCGCGCCGTTTTCGTCTGTGCGATACACCCGAGCTCCAAAGCGCTGCAGCGCTTCAATCGTCGACGGCGCTGGATGGCCGAACATGTTGTGCCGGCCGACGGAAATAATAGCGTACTGCGGGTGAACCGCTGCGATGAACGCCGGGCTGCTACTGTACGCACTGCCGTGGTGGCCAACCTTGAGCACGTCGGCGTGCAAATCGATTCCTTCGCTCAAGAAGCGCTGTTCCGCCGCAATGCCGGCATCCCCGGTGAACAACATGCGGAACTGCTTATATTGTAGAATGAATGCGACGGAGTTGTCGTTGATGGTGTTATTGCTTTCGATGAACGGCAGCGAAGGACCGATGAACGTGAGCGTCACTCCGTCCTCAGTTCGCCACACCATGCCCGCACGCGGATAAACAATCGGCACACGGTCCGCGCGGGCCGTTTGGATCGCATCGCGATACGCATAGCCGCTGTACTGCTGCCCGCT
>DATGJX010000063.1:0-3943 GCA_035294905.1 Vulcanimicrobiaceae bacterium
CGATGTGGTTTTCCCGGCGGCGGACACGGACCATCGTAGTTGGCATTCCCGAAGTCGTTCTTTCCGAACGTGCCGACTGTCGAACCCGCCGCACCACTTCCGGAAGCAAGACCGCGCGTCGTTGGAAGGATGTTGTAGGCAATCCAATGCCACCAACCGCCGGCGCGCGGCGCATCCGGATCGAAAACCGTCAGCACGAAGCTGCGCGTGCGGGCCGGCGCCCCCGACCAATGCAACATCGGCGAAACGTTCGCACCGCCGCAATCCGTGTAGACGTTCTTCTTCGGCAGCGTCGCGTTCGGAATAAAATCGGCTTGCAGACCCATCGCCAAAATCAAAGCCGCAATCATGCTATACCTCTCGCGGTCGGAGGGACTCGAACCCCCAACCTACAGGTTCGAAGCCTGGTGCTCTATCCAATTGAGCTACGACCGCGCGGACACGTCCTTACGGAAACTTCCCAAAGAAATAAGGTTCCGCTGGTGTGTACTATTGATAACGACCGCAGTCCCTGCATAGAACGCAATCAGCGCCGCCAAGAATAAGAAATAGCCGCCTACGTGTCCGAGCATTGGCGAGAGGCCCATGTATTGCAAACCGGGCAGCACGTAGCCGGGAACGAGTGCCCAGACGAGCGCGAGATACGTCGGGTTGATACGAATGGCAGCAAATCCCAGCACCATTGAGATGTAGCCCATGCACAAGAGTCCGACGCCGAGCAAAATATTGTTGTCGGAATTCGCAGTGGGGATGAGACCAAGCGCCTGCATCCAGATGAAGACGGCAACGAGCATGTTATTGGCGCCGTTCGATCCGAACGCCGTCGCTGCAAACGTGTTGCCTTTCGCAAGCGCAAAGAGTCCGGCGACAAACTGAGCGCCGCCCGCAAAGATCAAAACGGCGGGAACCGCAGCGATGAACGAGGCGGTCGTCAGAATGCCGCTCAAAACGAAACCAAGTACGATCGTCCCAAGACCGAAGCCAAAGAGACCAAGCGGAGCCGGGTCGGCAATCGTGACTTGATGCCGTTCTTCGATGCTGTGCAGCTCGCCGGCCGTGAGGCTAGGCGACTCGACCGGACCCGCCTTCGTCCAAATCTCGTCGAGCTTTTGCTTCACGGACGGATGCATGTCTGGTTTCTTCCCAGGGTAAGAGGTATCTACGCGAACATCAGCAGCAACTCGCAAAAGTTGCTCAGGAGGCAATATTGGCAGGCTTACTCTGGACCATCATCGTCGTACTCTTCGTCCTCTGGCTGCTAGGCTTCGCCATGCACTTTGCGGGCGGCCTCATCCATCTTCTCCTCGTCGTCGCACTCATACTGATCGTCGTCAACCTGCTCACAGGTCGACGCGCAATCACCTAGGACAGCATCCTAAAACGAATAGCGCCGTAGTCCCCCGTCAACGGGGATTACGGCGCCTGTAATATACCGCGCGCGAGGCGACGCAAGAAAGCACACGAGATTCGCGATGTCCTCGGGTTGACCATATTCTCCGACTGGAATCTCGTGCTTCGATTGCCACTCACGATACTCGGGCGTGTAGTTTCGCAAGATCTGCTCGCTCATGATGCGGCCAGGCGGAATCGAATTCACCGTGATGCCGAACTTGCCGACTTCGCGCGAGAGGCCTTTGGCCCACGCGTGCATCGCCGCTTTCGCAGCGAAAGCCGCGTTTAGACCCTCCGGTTCGGATTTGCCGGTGATGTTGATGATCCGGCCCCAACCGCGATCGATCATCTGCGTGAGGAGCGCGGTCGTTAGCTGTCGTTGACGCGTGAAGTTGAGCGTCATCGCTTCGACCCACTTTTCTTCGGGCGCATCGATCGGCAGCGGACGGCTCCCGCCGGCGCAGTTGACCAAAATCTCGACGTGTCCCATTCGCTCGACGGCGTGCTTCGCGATATTTTCGGGCGCATCATCATCCATGATGTCCGTCGCAATGACGTGCGGCCGTGTACCGCCGGCAGCGGCGATCGAATCCGCAACTTCGTTCAAGATGTGGTCGCGGCGAGCTACAAGCGCAAGCGTTGCCCCTTCGGCAGCAAGCGCGAATGCAATTCCACACCCGATTCCCTTGCTTGCACCGGTGACGAGCGCGGTGCGTCCCTTGAGCTCGAGATCCATCAGTCCCCTTGTTCCGCCGCGGAACGAATGAGTGCCGCAACATGGAAAAACCCGTGCATGAATTTACCGTACGGAAGCGTCACGAGCAACCCGAACACGACCGAAAGATGAACGATCAACAATACGCCCATCCCCGCCGTCCCGCGGAACACGAGCAGCAGTAGGCCGGTCGCCGCCGTCGCAAAGAGAAATACCAGAAGAAGCATCGAGCGTCCGCGTTCGCCCTTGTCGGATAACGCAGTATCACGCTCACGCAGCAATGTGAAAAGACCGGCGCATCCAATGAGAAGCGCGACGCCGCCGAGCGTGCCGAAAATTACCGGTAAACTCGCAAACGAATAGGGCGCGCGCCACCCGAGGACATTGTCGTAAAACGCAGCAATGACGGTTGCCACAAAGCACGACAAGAATCCGTAGAAGACAAGATGATGGTAGAATCGCCGGACTTGTGAGGGCCGCTCGTGGTCCTCAATACAGCCTTCACCGCCGCCGCCGAGATTCACGAGACGCATCGCGTCTGACCATCCGCGACGAATTGCGCGAACGTCCGGGCGGCGATTTCCGCGAACGGCTCCGTAGCGTATGCCGAAGACGAGCGCCATGCCGGCGAGCGCCCAAGCGCCGGCAAAGAGAAACAACCGCACCATCTCGTCGTGTGAGATCACGTCGTAGAACGCTCCGCCGTCGTGACGAGAGAACAGCGTGGCCGGGGCCGTGCCGCCGAGCAACACCAGCAAAAGCAGTGCAGCCGACGCTACGCCGAGGAGCACGACGGTTTTCCGCCGCGGCAGCTGATAGCTTGCGACGCGAATTTTCGCGAGCGTCTGTGGAACGTTCACGCCAAACTCATGCGGCGGCGCATACTGACAGGCCGGCAGACACGCACCGCAGTTGTGGCAGAGATTTGCGAGATAGCCGAGATCAGCGGGACCGAATTGCGTCCGCTTTTCCATCGCCGGGAAAACGGCGCAGTAGCCTTCACAGTAGCGGCACGCGTTGCAAATCGTCATGATGCGCTCGCCCTCGGCGGCAAGCGAAGGCTCAAGCCATGACATTGCGTGCGGCTCCTTCGCCCGCGATGCGTCCGAACGTCGTGCCGATCGAAATCCCTATCCCACCGAGGTAGCCCTGACGCAAAATGTTGCCCGCCATGATCTCGCCGGCCGCAAAGATGTTGGGCGACGGCTTGTCATCCTGCATCACCACCTGCGCGTGTTCGTTGACCTTCACACCGAGGTACGTAAACGTTATTCCGGGGCGGAGCGGATAGCCCCAAAACGGCGGCGTCTCGAGCCTGCGCGCCCAATGTGACTTCGGCGGCGTGATGCCGCTCGTCGTGCAATCGTCGAGAATCTTGTGGTCGAACGTTCCGGGGCGCACGGCCGCGTTATAATCGTGGACGCTTTGCGCAAGCGCGTCCGGATCGAGATTGAGCTTGGCAGCGAGTTCGGGGATCGAATCCGCCACGATCGGCGGAAATACCGAGGGCATAAATTTTCCTTGCGCCTTGGCGTCGACGATCGAATATGCGATTTGATCGGGCTGCTGCGCGATCAGCCTGCCCCAAATGGCGTAGCGTTTCGGCCACAAGTCTTCGCCCTCGTCGTAAAAGCGTTGCGCGTGCTTGTTGACGACGATGCCAAGCGTAATCGAGTCGAGCCGCGTGACAATGCCGCCGTCGAACTTCGGCGAGCGCGCGTCGATGGCGATGGCGTGACACTGCGTAGGGTCGCCGATCATTTGCGCTCCCCCGTCGATCAGTTCGCGCAACACCCATCCCATGTTGTAGGGAGTTCCGCGCACGAGAAAGTTGTC
>DATGJX010000064.1:0-5599 GCA_035294905.1 Vulcanimicrobiaceae bacterium
AAGCTGGCGCACCGGCGTTCGCAAGAACGGCTCCATTTCGAGAATCCGCGTGAATGTCTCCAAATTGCGCTCGTACCGGTCGCGCGGGATGGTGTAGATGGCGCGCAGCAATTCGAACGATTCGACGAGCGGCAGATCCCAGTAGAGCTGGCTGCGCTGCCCGAACACGACGCCGATGTTGCGGGCGTTACGCTTGCGATCGCGATACGGCACGATGCCGGAAACTTCGAGCGTGCCGGCCGTCGGCACCAAAATGCCGGTCAGCATTTTGATCGTCGTCGATTTGCCGGCGCCGTTCGGCCCGATGTAGCCGACTAGTTCTCCGGGCTCGAGGTCCATATCGACGTCGCGCACCGCAACCTTCTCTTCGTATGAGCGAGAGAATAGCGTGCGAAGGGCGCCGCCCGCTCCGGGCATGCGCTTGACCGTGCGGAAGACTTTACGCAGCCCGCGCGTGCGGATGATCGGCATGGCGCTCAGGCTTATACCGAGGCCTCGCGCAGCCCTCGGGCGCAATAGAGCAACGTGGTCATCACCATATCGAACCTCTACGGCTGCGGTGCCGTTGCAATAGCACATCTGGTCGCCGACCGTCTTGGCTACGAGTACGTCGACGAGCAGCTTCCGGTGGTCGTCGCCAAGCGGCTCATGACCTCTGCAGCAGCCGTCGAGTCTGCGGAAAACGTGGCCGAGAGCATGAGCGAGCGCATGTTGCGGGCGCTGGAGTCCGGCACTCCCGAACTGCGCGGGCAGCTCGGCGTCACGTTCGACGAGGACGTCCTGCGCGAAGTCCAAGAGGCCGTGCGTGAATATGCCTCGCACGGGAATGCGGTCATCGTCGGGCGAGGAGCCAATGCGATTTTGGGACGGCGGCCGGACGTGGTGCGCGTGTTCATGTATGCGCCGCGCGACTGGAGGATTCACCACATCATGGAAGGCCATCGCGTCGAGGAAAAGGTCGCTGCGGCGGAAGTCGATCGCATCGACAAGGCGCGTACCGAATACATGCGCGCGTACTACGGCGTGACGTGGACGGACTCGGCCAACTACGACGTGTGCGTCGACACGGCCACCTTTGGGCCGCAGGCCTGCGCCGAGATCATCGTGCGAGCCGTCGGAACGCGATGATCGAACGCCGCCTTCCGCCGCGTCAGGTCTCGATCTTCTCGTCACTGCGCATTCGCGATTTCCGTTTGCTGTGGATCGGTCTGCTGATTTCGAATTTGGGCACGTGGATGCAACTCACGGCCACGGGATATTTCATCGCGAAACTGGCGGGCAATCCGCACACGGCTTCGCTCTATTTAG
This sequence comes from Vulcanimicrobiaceae bacterium, assembly GCA_035294905.1. GTDB lineage: Bacteria > Vulcanimicrobiota > Vulcanimicrobiia > Vulcanimicrobiales > Vulcanimicrobiaceae > DATGJX01. The sequence goes on from DATGJX010000064.1 coordinate 1,309, forward strand.
GTTTGCAAGGTCTGGGACGCGCCATTCCCGTGCTGTTGCTCTCTCCGGTTGCAGGCCTCGTGGCGGACACGCTGCCGCGGCGGCGCATCTTGTATTGGACGAATACAATCATGGCGCTGCTCGCGCTGATTCTGGCGGTCTTCACCACGCTGGGCTGGATGAATATTCTCGGATTGATCTTGATCAACGCCGCAAATTCCGCGGCGATGTCGTTCGACTCACCCGCGCGCCAGAGCTGGGTTCCGCTGATGGTGCCGCGCGAGTACATCGGCAACGCGATCGGATTGAACTCCGTTGCGTTCAACGCGCCCGCCGTGATTGGGCCGGCCGTGGCGGGGGTGCTCATTGCGTCGATCGGTATTGCGGGATCGTTTTACGTGAATGCCGTTGCAACGATGGCCGTGGTCGTCGCCCTGATCTTCATGCAGCCAGCGCCGCCGAGCACGTCAACGCGAAACGAGCCGTTTTTGCGATCGATCGCCGAGGGTCTGCGCTTTCTTTTCAACCACAAGATTTTGGGTGCGATCATCACGGTGTTCATCGTGACCGCGCTGCTCGTGCGACCCTACAGCTCGCTGCTGCCGGCGTTCGTCGTGAACACGCTGCACGCAAACGCGAAAGGCCTGGGCATCGCCATTGCTGCGACTGGCATCGGAGGCTTTGCGGGCGCCCTGCTTACCGCATATCTCGGCGCGCGCGAACAGCGGGGTGTGATTTGGATCGTTTCCGCCGTGGTGATGTCGGCGGGAGTCTTGTCACTGGGATTCGTCTGGAATCTCTGGATTTCGCTGCCTGTGCTGTTCGTCATCGGCACGGCAACGCTGACATTCCTCGGCGCCTCGAATACGCTCATTCAAACGCTTTCACCGGACGAAGTGCGCGGACGCGCTATTTCGGTCTACACGATGGTGGCGCTCGGCTTTGTACCCGGCGGCGCGCTGATCATCGGCGCCCTGGGCGCGTCTATCAGCCTGCACGTCGGTTTTATCATCGTCGGCGCTGCAAGCGCCGCCGTCGCCGCGTGGTTCTGGGTCACGCGCCCGATCTTGCGAACCGTATAGGCCGAAAGACTCGAAGATGAGTGCGAGTTCGGCCCGAAGTGTGGACGGGCCGGAGGTGCGCTATGACGGCACTGCGTGCATTCATTACAATTGGCCTGGCGCTGTTTTGGTTGGCACTAAGCGTGCCGCCGATATTCCAGACGCCGCCGAGCGCCTATACCGGAACGCACGTGCTCAGCACGGACGCGCTGATTCAGCCGAATCTCGTTCGCGTCGATCCTGATTCGCCCGCTTATCGCGCCGGTTTGCGCACGGGCGACGTCCTTGGCTGCCTTTCGCCGCGAGACGCCGCGCTGCTGCTCAATAATCGGCACGCTTCGCTAATGCGTGCATACCGGCGCAACCTCGTAATTTCAACGTGCGTCCGCCGGAACGGCTCGGAGTTTCCCGTACATTTCGCAGCGCAACCCGGGCCGCCGCTCACAAATTCCTATGGTTCCAATTTCTTGGCGGCACTGCGCGTTCTGACGATACTCGTGTTCTTTTTCACGGGCGTTGCGCTCGTCATGGCACGGCCGAGTCCGACGACGTGGGTTTTCTTCGCCTACTGTCTGGCGAGCGCGCCGTCGTATGCGGCGCAAGAATACTGGACGATTCTCCCGGCGTGGGCGCATGCGATTGCTTACGGCCTGCCGACGACGATGACGTTTTCCGCTGCGGCGTTCCTGCTGCTCTTTTCGGTGCTCGTTCCGAGCGAGTCCATCCCCTCCGGCTGGCGGCGTCCGGCGTTTTACTGCGCCTGCGTAATCGCGGCCGCCGATCTCGCACTCATGGCAACATACGTCTGGTATACCGGTGCGCATTTTTCGCTCGAGATAGTCGCTGCACCAGACAGAATCCTTACCATTCTCACCGTTTTGGTGGTGGCAACGCGCTTATTCACGATGGAGCGAAGCGAGCGCGCGCGCTTCGGGTGGGCCGCGTTTGCCATTATTTTCGGCGTCGTTGCAAACGACGTGCGCAACGTCTTCGCCGTAAGCACGTCGCAATTTGAATCGTCCGCCGGGATCTTAGCTGCGTACGCGACGGTCGGGATGCCGATTGCGCTGATGTACGCAATCCTCAAGCGGCACGTGATCGACGTGCGATTCGTCATCAGCCGCACGGTCGTATACGCCGTCATCACAACGCTGGTCGTAGGCCTCATCGGCGTCGTGGACTGGGCGACGAGTACCTACCTTAACGGGGCACGCGTTGCATTGGCCCTGGATGCGCTCGTGACAATCGCGCTGGGCTTTTTGCTGCATCGCACTTACGGGTGGATTGAGCGCGCAGTCGACGTAGTTCTCTTCCGGCGAAAGCACCAAGCCGAAGCGTATCTCCACCGTCTTGCGCGTACGCTGCCCCTGGCGGAAAGCGAGGAGCGGATACATTACACGCTCGTGCAGGGTCCTTTCGACAAACTCGAGTTGACCGGAGCTGCGCTCTTCCGAAACGAAGGCGGCCACTTCGTTCCGGTGGCCTGCGAGGGCTGGAACGTCCTAAATTTGCCGCTCTTTGCGCGCGATCACGATCTGCTGCGCTTTCTGTCCGCGGAACGCAGCCGCTTCTACGTGGCGGACCTGCACGCTCACGTGCGCTCGCAGATCGTTGAACATGGGGCTGTGCCCGCGGTCGCGATTCCGATATTCGAAAGCAACGCGTTGACGGGCTTCGCCCTTTACGGCCTACACCGCGACGGCACCAAACTCGACCCGGACGAAGAACACGTTCTCGAGCATTTGTGCGAGATTGCGGCACAGGCATACACGGGCATCGAACTAGCGCGTTACCGAGGCGCGACGATCGGGCCGCCGGCCGTGGAAGTACTATGACGGCATTACGCGCGTTCATCACCATCGGGCTCGCACTGCTTTGGCTCGTCTTGTTCGCGCCGCCGATGTTTCAGACGCCGCCCGCCGTCTACACCGGCGTGAATTTGGTGCAGACCGGCGCCCCTATTCAGCAAAACATCATCCGCGTCGATCCCGGCTCGCCGGCGTACCTCGTTCGTGGTGTCCGCTGCCACCGGTTGGGATCTGTCTGCGGCGCCCGCTCTGGATGCGGAGCATGAACTCATCCGGTTCTTGGCCACCGAGCGGCAGAAGCTCCAGGTTCGCGATCTTCGCTCGCACGTCGCCGAGCAGTTCGAATCCGGCGGACCGTGTCCGGCGCTCGCGATTCCGATCTTCCAAGGCGACGACCTCACTGCGTTCGCCGTTTACGGTATCCACCGCGACGGCACCAAACTCGATCCCGACGAAATCGAAACGCTCGAGCGGCTCTGCGACACCGCCGCACAAGCTTACGTTCGAATCGAACTCCTCCGCTACCGCACCATATCCAGCGCGCCGCTCCCAGCCTAACTCGTAGCGTAATACGAAAACACGCCACCGCGTCGCGGCAACGAAAAAGCGCTTAAAAGACCGAGTAATAAAAAAAGCGCGCCGGCTGAGCGACGCGCTGCATAAAAAACGCCGGAGCGTTTATTTAGGCGGCGGCTGCAGCCTTCTTCCGGCGAGTAGACTTACGACGACGCGTTGCTTTGCGTGCGGTCGTTTTGCGAGCGGCTTTACGGCGTCCGCCGGCTTTCTTCTTGCGGCCTGCGGCCTTTTTACGTCCGCCGGCTTTCTTCTTGCGTCCTCCGGCTTTCTTGCGGCCACCGGCTTTCTTCTTGCGTCCGCCCGCTTTACGCGCGGCTTTGCGACGACGCGGCGCTGCCGCCTTCTTCGCGGCGCGTTTGCGGCGCGGAGCCGCTTTCTTTGCAGCGGCCTTCGGTGCCGCTTTCTTCGTACGTTTGACTGCCATTACTAGTTCAGTCATCCTTTCTCTGACTAACAAGTAGCCAGGGTTGTTGCCTATGTTATACACAATATCGGTCGTTAACGCAAATTTTGATAACGAAACGGTGATGTGAGGACGATGCGCATAGCGGTAGACGACGCGGTAATCGACGTGGTGAGCGAGGGATCCGGCGATCCGATCGTGCTGATTCACGGCTTTCCGGTGACGCGCGACGTGTGGGACGCGCAGGCCGCGCGGCTCGCATCTCGTATGCGCGTGATCCGTCCGGACCTTCGCGGCATGGGACGATCGAGTGTGCCTGACGGCCCATATTTGATGGAGACGCTCGCCGGTGACGTTGCCGCCGTCCTCGATGCGCTTGGTATCGATCGCGCGTGCATCGTCGGTCATTCGCTCGGCGGATATGTCGCGATGGCGTTCTGCCGCATGTACAGCGAGCGCGTCAC
>DATGJX010000065.1:0-14433 GCA_035294905.1 Vulcanimicrobiaceae bacterium
CGAAGATGACGTTCGACTTGGTGTCGAGTGCCGGAGACGAACGTATCGCCGCTGCGGACGGAATGGTGTACGACCACACGGGAGAGCCCTCCGCGGTGCGAACCGCGCTCATGACCCCGGCGTCATTTCCGAAGTACGCGATTCCGTGGACGATGGCCGGCGACGTATTGATTGCGGCTGAGGTCGTGTACTTCCAATCGACGTTCAAAATCGACGCGCCGGCGAAAATCGTGTGCGCGATGACGTAGTCGTTCGGCTCCATCGCCGACCGCAACGGGCTGTAGCCGTACTGCGTCCATTCGTTGGAAACGAAAATCGTCGCGCTGACGGATTTGCCGGACGTTTGTCCCGTGAGCGTGAGCGACGTCGGTCCAAACGGTGCGGTACTGGGAATCTGAATTTTTGTTGTCGGAACGCCGCCCGTCGTACCAGCGGCTACGGTCGCGACGACGCTTCCGAAAAGCGTGAACGTGACGTTCTCACCCGGTTTGAAAGCACTCCCGGTCGCAGTAAATACAGCGCCGGGCGTAACGTCGTAACTCGATGTGCGAGCGGTAGGTTCGTCTTTGCTCTTGGAGACCGTGAAATAGGCAACACCGCCCTTATCCGACTCGTTCGCGCCGTTCACCGCGTTTACGAACACTTCGAAGTTTTCGCCGGACGCGGGCACGGGAAGTGAAAAGGACCAGTTGGTGCTTGCCGCTCTGGGGCTGGAAAGTACGGCGTCGTTGCGAGTAGACGCCGCGTTCCACGAGTTCGTCGCTGCGTCGTACCAGAGACCGGATGTTCCGCTCTCCTGAACCGCAACTTCAACGCTCGAAACGCTGCTTGCGTCCGTTGCCGTGCCCGTAATCGTCAGCGAACCATCCGGGTTCGCAACCGTTGAACCGTTTGACGGAGAGCTGACGGTTTCTGCCGGCTTTGCGGCGTTGCCGCCTCCGGGAGCGAACGCATACAAGAATCCGTCCGCGGACGTGAGATAGATCGTTCCGTTGTATTCAGCAGGTGAGGCAGTCACGTAGCTTCCGGTTTGGTAACTATAGAGCGACGCTCCGGCGCTGAGCGAAAACAGATGAAACGTTCCGTTCAAATCGGCAAACGCGACCACTTCACTTCCGGATGGCCCGATGATTGCCGGTGAGGAATCGATGCCGGCCGGCGCCGCCCACACCCAATTGGACGCGCCTGTTGTGGCATTCAACGACACGAGGCCGTTGAAGTATCCGTAGACGAGCTGGTTTCCGTCGAGAGCGGCACTGGAAATGACGTAACGCTTGCCGTTGAATTTCGGCGCGTACGTCTGATAAATCCAAAGCGGCTTCCCGGTCCCCAAATCGAACGCGTATTCGTAGCCGTACTCGTTGCTTTCGTAAGCAACGCCGTCGGCGAAACCGTTGACGCCGGGAGGCGAAATGGTGGCGGCGTCGCCGACGTCCCAGCCGCCTTTGGGGGTTGGAAAGTACGTCTGGTACGTCCACACTGTGGCACCGGTGTTCGCGTCATAGGCCGCTATCGTCGAAGCGGGATCGGCCGTTCCGGTGATCACGATCGGCTCTCCGGAACCGTCGACGCCATATACCGGTGTAACCCAGGATCCCGAGATGAGCGAATTGTCGAAAATTTGCGCGCAGTTCGATTCGTTCGTGCCGACGACAGGTCCGTACGTTCCGCTGTCGACCGCATCCCAGTAAACCGTCGTCGTGCCGCCGGCGGGAGTGACGATCATCGGACTTCCCATAATCGGCTTGGCGTCCGGACTCTTTATCGAGCAAATAATGTGACCCGTCGCGCCGTCGAGTTTGTACAGCGTCGAGTTCCAGTTCGTACCGATCCAGACCGAGCCGTCGGGCGCGACGGCAGGTGTGTCACGTTCCGCATCGGCGAGGCCGAGATTGATGCTCCAAAGCGATTGTCCGGTGTTCGCGTCGATCGCGTAGACGTCGGCGCGCTCGTCGCCCACGTAGACGACTTCCTTGCCGAGCGTGCTGTTATAAGCAACGACGGGCGAACCGAGGTCGGCGCTGAAGAGATTGGCCATCCATTTGACGCCGAAGGTAGCCGCGTTGGACGTGCTGATGGCCGGATCGGCCGAATACGCGCCATGCGATGGACCGCCGAGGAACTGCGGCCATTGCGCGGATGCCGCACTCACGGGCTTGGGAGCACCGGTCCAACATAGGGCACCAATGCAAAATAAAGCAATTGCAATCCGCGCACGCATGGCTCAAGTGTGAGGCAATCGGCGGCTTCACGGATGAGCGGTAAGCCGCAACTGCCCTGAGTGCAAATCCCTAGAGCGCGGCATAGGTCATCGGGCGTTTCCGGCCGGGTGCGCTATGCGGTAAAATGTCGGGTGCAGTGCGTCGCAATGCAGGGTTCCGTTTGCCGTTCCTGGTGGCCGTCGCGCTCGTAGCAGCGGCCCTGGGCGATCCTTTGGTCGAAGCGATCTCGAATTCGGGCGTGGTGGGACGCGGGTTCTCCGATGACAATCACCTCAGCGTCATTCCCACGCTGATCGCCGGCATTTCGTTGGCCCTGCTCCTGATCTGCAGGCGCTGCGTAGAGATGTTTCGCCGGCCCGGCGAGCGCCGAGACTGGCTCACCGACATGGCCCGGCATGTGACGGTACGGTCGCCGCTGCACGACGTCCCTTACGTCCTAGTTCTCCAGCTCGCGGCACTCTTTGTGATGGAAAGCGTCGAGCAGCTCTTCTTCGGAGGAAGGCTGCTTGGCGGCACGGTCTGGCTGGGCGGACCGATTTGGTTCAGCCTGCTGATGCATGTATCGCTCGGATGCGCATGCACGTTTCTTATCGCGCGCGGCATGCGCGCAATCCTCAGACGCTGTGCAACGCTCGTCGGCGTCGCGCTCGAGTTCTTCCTCGATGCAGTTGCCCGAGAGAACGCGAGTGTTTTCGCGCGCCGCCGCCGGCAGATGCCGTGTCACCTCAGCCAAAACGCGCACGCTCATCAGTTCGGTGAACGCGCGCCGCCGCTGCTCCTCGCGCCGATTTAAGCTACTTCGTCGATAAGCGGCGGGGCGTCTTGCGACTCCCCGTAGAGGAGCACATGAACCGCAATTTTCCGGTGCGAATGCTATTCGCACTGACCGTCAGCGTACTTAGCGCGGCCGGTCAAGCGTCGGCCGCGGAGGCCACCACAGGGACCATCATTGGGAGCGTGGCCGGGAACAAAGTTCCGGTCTCGGGCGCGCACGTTACGGCGGCTTCACCATCAGGCACATACACCGCAACAACCGACGTTCGCGGACGTTTCACGGTGCTCGGCATTACGCCCGATACGTATAAAGTCTCGGTTGAAGCATCCGGCTTTGAACCCGCAAGTCAGAACGGCATCGTGGTGCTGCCCGGGCAAGCGCAGTACGTCTCGTTCGGTCTGGTTGCCCCGCTCAAAACCATTGCCGCGCTTCAAGCAACGCGCAAGTCATTCTCGGCCGGAAGTGCAAGCGATACGTTCACCGTAACCGGCGCCCAAGCTCGGGCGCTTTCGCCGCCCGCGTCTTCCTCCGGTCTTGCGAGCTATATCGGCGGAACCGTTCAGGGGGCAATTGCATCTGTTCCCGGCATCGTGATGGACCAATTCGCGAACGCGATTCTGCGCGGCGGCAAAGTGGCGGATGCGATCTTCGATTACGACTCGGTGCCCATTCCTCAGGGGCTGGTCGCCGAGCCGGGCGGGAATATCGTTGGAGCACAGCTGCCGACTACCGGCATCGCTTACACGACCGCGACACTCGCCGGCTATACCACGCAGGGCGATAATTCGCTCGGCGGCGTGATCGACGAGATCCCGGCAGTGGGAACCCGTCCCGGAAGCGTTACGCTCGAATCCGGACTCGGCCTGGCCGGCGGTCAATTTCAGCAGAACTCACTGCAGGTACTTGGTGCAAGTCCGGATCGGCGTTTGCGTTACGCGCTTGCGGCGACGACGGGAAGCCAATACTTCAACTACGGTGACGGGCGAACGTTTTATCCATCTGAAGCTGCTACCTATGGTCTCGCATTGCAGAACCGCGGCGAGTACTCGCTCGAATCGAACGTTCATTATCAGCTCGATTCGCGTGACGACGTCTCGGTCTTAGGACTCGTCGGGCAGGCCGAGTACGACCAGTACGGTTCGCCCTATGCGGGAGAGACAATCGGCGCTTTTGACGGAACCTCGACGACGTATCCCGGCGAAACCAATCCGGGCGCGCCGGTAAACTTTGCTTCGGGTATTCGCGGTTCGTACGGCATCCTCAAGACGCAGTGGCTCCGCTCGGGAGCGCACTCGCTTTCTCGCGTTCAGCTCTACCAGTCGCAGTACGGCTCCCAGGCGGGCGGCCCGTTCTGGGATGAGAATAGCTGGCCCGACGGATCGATTTCGCTTTTTGAAACGCAAGGAAGTCGCGAGGAAGGTCTGGGCTACGACGGCGAGGACGTCCTGGGCAACCGGCACGATCTGCGTTTCGGCGCGGAGTATCGCACGAACACGTCCTTTCTCGACCAGGTGGTGCCAACTGCCGGCGAGTTCATCACCTCGCGTCCAACGCTGATCTCGGATCTCGTATACTTCGGCGATACCTGGCACGCTACGTCGCAGCTCGACGTGACGGCGACCGGGAGGTATACCCGTGTCCACGTGATTCCAAGTTCGGGATCCATCTACGACGTCGGCGCTTTGGATCCGCATGCAGCAGTCGCATATCGCTTCGGCAGTCTTGCGTTTCGCACGACGTACGACCATATAACGGTTGCGCCGTTGCCGCTCGAAGCCGACCGCGTCGACTCCGCCAACGTTCAGCCGAACGGGAGCGCCGCGCCGTTCGTCCCGCTTGCCCCGCAGAAAGCGAATAACGTCACGTATTCTCTGGAAGGCGGCACGCGTCTGCAGTTTCGCGCGACGTTCTTCGATATCGACGAAACGAATCTCATCGACGTGCTTCCGTATAATTTCCGTTCCGCGCTTCAGTCCGGCCTCGCTCCGAACGGCGTAGGCGTTCCTACGAACATCGGCGATCTCCGCGCGCGGGGTTTCGAACTGTGGTTGAATCAGGGCGGATTTACGCTCGACGCGAATTACGTTCGGGCGTATTCGTCTAGTGCGTCACAGTTTGCGTACAACGATCTCAACGCGCCGGCAGTTGCGGCAGGTCAACTCTTCCCCGTGAGCTACCTGCCGAATCTCTCGGTGAATCTATCGTGGCAGTTTCACACGCGCGATCGGCGGCTGCGTATTACGCCATCGCTTTCTTTTGAATCCGGTTATCCGTACGGAAACGGTAGAGACGTTTGGATATTCAATCCGGTAACGAACAAGCCGCAAGAAGTTCCGAACGACAATTATGTCGATCCGGGGTACAACTATTACTTCCTGCGCGATCCGTCGCAGCCATACAATGCTGCGACGAACCCGTACATCGGTTCGCTGGGAACACCGGAGGGCTCGACACCAAACACGCTGCATGCACCGCCGGAGACGTTCGCCAATTTGCATATCGAGCAAGACGTGACTCCGAAGTGGACCGTCATTCTCGACGTCGTGAATGTCTTGGGGAACTTCGCGCCGACGTCGTATCAAGGCAATCCGTATTTGATCGGTCCACCGGGCTACGCAGGCGGTAATCCGTTGTATGCTGCCGCGTACGAGGCTGCCGGCGGATACTCGGTTCCGTATACGCTGGGGAACGGCGTACCGACGAACGACGGCCAGACGCAGGCTGTCCCTTGGACGTACGGGCGCGCCGGCTACGTGCCGCAAAACTATCCGATGGGACGAACCGTCCAACTGAGGTTCCGCTACCGGTTGTAGCGGCGACCTACGAAGCTACTTGAGAATAGACTCCAGAAACTGGACCCCTGGCGTTACGTCGGCTGCCGTGGCGCAACCGGTGCAGCTCGCACTTTTGACGGCGATGTTTAGCCAGAAACCGTCGACGGGCGGATTATTCGCAAGACCTGCATCATAGGCGCTCCGGATATCTTGCGTGCTCTTGTACTGGCCTCTCGGCGCAACTGCTAAACCGACAAGCAGAAGATGGCCGCCATTGCGGCGATAGATTTGCGAATAGTGCGCGACCTGTGCCGCGAACCGCGGCGTTCCCTCCGCCCCCTGGGTCTGGAAGTCGATAACGTCGGGATATGGTGAAACACTTGCCAGTGTCGTATTCCAAAAAGAACCGCGCGGGCCGACCGACGGTCCGATGGTGTAGAGGAAAAGTTTGTGCGCGGTGTGCAGCAGGCGCGCGGCATCCTGCACATACGGCAGCGGATTCGCTTTTTGATCCTCGGGCGTCGTATTACCGGGTTCGTTATAGGACTCATCGTCGTATAACACGCCGTCGACGCCGGCGAGCCGTCCCGCTGCCAAATCGGCAGCCATCAGTTTTTCATCACGGTAAAACGCCACGTGCTCGGCGTGCGGAAGCGGGTCACCCTTCCTACTCGCATTGATAATGACGTACGTGTTCGGGTTGTCGAAGAGTTCGTCGACGTCATTTGCCGGCATTCCTTGCCGCAGGCGCCAAACACTGCTCTGGCTGACGATCCAGTGCAGGCCGCTCGGCGGCGTTGCAGCGCGACCGGGTGCTCCTTGCACGAACAATGCAGCGGCAGCAACAGCGATAAGTGATCGCGTGAACATTGATTTCCTCCAACGCACTATTCTGCCCAAAAAACGCGCAGGCACGGCATTTCCATACCGTACCGGAGCGCGTTCTCACCGTTTTCTCACTCTACGGTGTATTGCAGCTCGACGTGCTCGTGATCTGGACGGTCACGCCGCCGCCGGTAACCCTGCCGGTTCCGGCACGGTGCAGCATCGGCGTTGCGCCGTTCGGCGTGAAGGCGTACAAATTGCCGTCAGAGGAACCGACGTACACGGTACCGTTTAGAATCGCCGGCGGTTGAGAAACCGTACCGCCGGTTTGATAGCTCCACGCGTTCCAGCTTTCTTTTCCGGATACACGCATCGCTGCGACCAAGCCCGAAGCGTTCGCTACGAACTGCGTCTTCGTGACACCCGAAATACCGGTTATCGCGGAATTGCCGTAGATCGCGGCCTTCACAAACTCAGCAGTACCGCCGGGTTTGATCGAGTAGATCTTACCGCTCGCGGTTCCGAAGTTGATGAAGCCGCCCCCACCGACGTCGAGCGCGCCTTGGATCGCGCTATCGGCTTTGTACGTCCACTCGAGCGCGCCCGTCAGTTCCTTGTACGCATAGAGCGTACCGTTGCTCGAGCCGACGTAGACGCTGCCGTTGCTTATTACCGGGGCATTGTCGATCGCGCCAGCGGTCGTTGCAGTCCAGCGCACGGTGCCCACTCCGGAGTCGAATGCCGTCACTGTTCCGCTATCGTTGCCGACGACTACGACGCCGTTCAAGGCATCGTAGGCGGGTGTCGAGTGGACGGCTGCACCCGTGCTCGCGCTCCAGTTATTGGTCCACGTCCCGTCGGCGTACGAGTAGACATTTCCGCTGTCGGAAGCGACGACGATATTGCCGTTATCATATGCAGGCGATCCAACGTTGCCGCCGAGCGGCAGTGTCGTTACCGATCCGCCCGAGGAGTTGAGCACGTACAGGTTCCCATCGTCAGCGCCGAAGATGACGTTTCCGTTCGGGTCGATGACCGCTGAAGAACGAATCTTCGCTCCGCTCGGTACTTGGTACGTCCACTTCGGCGAGCCGCTCGCCGTGTTGATTGCCGTCATCGTGCCCGCGTCGTTGCCGACGAACGCGACTTCATTCACCACGGATGGTTCGGTGTTTATTGCCGCGCCCGACTGATACATCCAGCTCTCGTAGAGAATTGTGTTGATGCCGACGTCTATCGTGTCCGTGATCACGGGGTCGTACGGTTCCCACTGGTTGCGCAGCGAACCGTAGCCGTACTGGCCCCAGTCGTTGCTGACGTAGATTCCTGTCGTGGAGGTCTTACCGGATGTGTTGCCCGTTGCAGTCAACGAAGTAGGGCCGAATGCCGCCGTCGACGACACCTGGATCTTGGTCTGGGGAACGTTGCCGGTCTTGCCGACTGTTGCGGTGGCGACGTTCGTGCCGAAGAGCGAGAACGTCACCGTTTCACCGGGCTTGAAGGCATTACCGGTCGCGGTGAACGTTTGCCCCGGCGCGACGTAGAGCGTCGAGGTGTGAAGCGTCGGTTCGCTGTTGCTCGGCGAGACCGTGAACGACGACGCTGCTCCGCGATCGACGATGTTCGTAGAGTTGACTGTATTTGCGAAGACTTTGTAGGTACCGCCTTGTGCCGCCACGGGGAAGCTGAATGACCAAGTCGTGCTCGTTCCGCCCGGAGTGCCGAGCGTTGCAAGGTTGCGCACCGGAGCGGAGTTCCAAGTTCCGGTTGCGGCGTCGTACCAGGATCCGGAGGCGCCGTTGGCCTGAACTGCGATTTCCACCGATGAAACGGAAGAGGCGTCGCTCGAAGAACCGCTCACGGTGAGATTGCCGTCCGGGTTGGAAACGGTCGTGTTGCTTGCCGGTGACGTCACTGTCGACGACGGAGGCGTCGCGTTGCTGCCGCCTTCAGCGAACGCATAGAGAAATCCATCGGCCGACGTGATGTAGATCGTTCCCTTGCCCTCCGATGGAGAGGATACGATGTAACCGCCGGTTTGATGGCTGTAGATTTGCGATCCGCTTGAAAGGGAGAAGAGCCGGAACGCACCGGTATAGTCGCCGAAAGCGACGACTTCTTGGCCGCTCGGACCGATAATCGCCGGCGAAGAACCAACTTCCGCAGGATCTGCCCAGTTCCAATTTTGGCTTCCTGTTGTCGCGTTCAGGTCGATTAGCCCGTTTGCATAACCGAAGACGATTTGATTGGCGACGGGATCGAGCGCGGCGCTCGAGATTATGCTGCGCGGGCCACTGTAATCTGAAGGATAGATATTTTCCGCCCAAATCGGCGTGCCCGTGCTCATATCGAGCGCGTATTCTTGGCCGTACTTGTTGCTGAGGTAGACGACGCCGTCCGCGAAGCCGTTTTTTCCCGCCGGCAGGACGGTCGCAGCCTCGCCGATGTCGTAGGTGTCATTGCTGGGCGGCTGGTACGTCTTGTAGGACCATACGGTCGCGCCCGTGATGGCATCGTATGCCCATTCCGTCGAGCCGGGATCGGACGTTCCGATCATCACTAACGGTTCGCCGGAGCCGTCGACACCGTACACAGGCGTAGCCCAGGAGCCGGATGGTACCGTATTTTCGAACACCTGCGCGCAATTTGACTCCGTCGTGGCGACGAATGGGCCGGTAGTCGTTACGTCGATGGACTCCCAGTACACTGTCGACGAGCCGCCTTTCGCGTGCACGATCATCGGACTGCCCATGATCGGTGCGCCGATCGGGCTCTTCATCGAACACATGACGGCGCCTGTCGCGCCGTTCAGCTTGTACATCTCTGCGTCGAAGTTCGTTCCGACCCACACGGAACCGTCGTTTGCAACGGCGGGTGTGGCGCGTATCGCGACGTCATAGCCCAGATTCTCGCTCCAGATGATGTGACCGTTGCTTGCATCGATTGCATAAATGTCGCCGCGCTCGTTGCCGGCGTAGATGACGGTCTTTTTCAGCGTACTGTTGTAAGCAACGACCGGTCCGCTGAGATCAGTGGCGAACAGATTCGCCATCCACTTGACGCCGAATGTGGACGCGCCGGATGCGGTGATGGCGGGATCATTGGAATACGAACCGTGTCCGGGCCCGCCGAGCATCTGCGACCATCCGGGTGCCGCTTGCGCAGAGGCTGCGGCGGATGAAGACAAAGCCAATGCGATGCCGAGGGCCGCGGTGGTGAGCGATTGCAAAATGCGTTGCGAATGTTTCACGCTATTCTCCTACGGCGTCCCGCGCAGCGTTGCTGAATCGTTTTTCGTCGGCGCGCACGCGGTCGCGGCGGCTGTGCTAATCACGGCGTTCGTCTGGGAGAACGAGAGCCGGGTGCCCGTCGCGTTGGGACCGGAATAGGTCGCGACGGTAAATGTGTCGTTGCCGTTGGGAGCCCTCGCTCGTGCCGTGCACATGACAGTGCCGTTCGAAACCATGCAGCCCGGCGTAGTGGCGCTCAGGTTCATGGTTTCCAGTGGCGATTTTACCGCGGACGTCGCGCCGTTTACTTGAACGAGCGTGACGACTACCGATTGCGCGACTTTTCCTGACGTACTCGGCGGCACCGTGACGGAGAACGATGCGTTTCCAGAAGAAGAAGACGGTGAAGACGCCGTGACTTGGCTCGGAAGTACACCCGGCGACGTGCCGCCGTGACATGCCACGAGGGTGAGAAGCAAGGCGCATATCGATGCGCTCCACGTATATAGTCGCATGTTCTCAGTATGCGTGCGACCGGAGGCTCATGTCTTGAGCGTGCAGATTGAACAGGACGTAAGTGTAAATTCCTACGCACCCATGAGCCACTTCAGTACGTTCGCGTACGTACGAGCAAAGTTCCGTAACCGACGTTATTTTTTGGTTGGGTTCGGCAGCTTGAAGTTTGTCCGCTTTGTGCTATATTAAAAGTATCAATGCGTGGTTCGACAAGGCTCACCATGACAAGCCCGATGGCGATGCGGGCCGCGGAAGAAGTCCTTCGGGGGCCGGTCAAATCCAAGACGGTGCTGCCCGTGCTCATTCTGCATCTGCTCGAGCGGCGGCCGGACCACGGTCTGGCCGTCATGCAGCGGATTGAGGCCGCCTGCGGCGGTCTGCTCTCCGTCAACACGAACACGGTGTATCCGCTTCTGCGTCGCTTGGAAGAGCGCGGGTTTGTGGTCGGTGAGTGGGATCACCCGACCAAACGCGCGCGACGCCTCTATCGCATCACGCCGGCGGGGCGCGAGCGTCTCGCCCGCATCAAAGCCAACATGCTTCCGTATCTGCAGATGCTCTCCGATTCGGTCGAGCGTCTTCGCCGCGAGCTGTACGAAAGGGTCATTACATGAGTAGCTATCAAGCGCCGTTGCGCGACATGCAGTTCGTTCTTCGCGAACTAGCCGGACTCGAAGAGATCGCCAAACTTCCCGGATGCGAAGACGTGCTCGACGTCGCCGATCCGATTCTCGAAGAAGCCGCGACCTTCGCAAGCGAAGTCCTCGACCCGATCAATCAGTCCGGCGACAAAGAAGGCTGCACGTGGAAAGACGGCAACGTCACCACGCCCAAAGGTTATAAGGAAGCGTACGCGCAGTTTGCCAAAGCCGGCTGGATCGGTCTGCCGGTTCCGGCGGAATACGGCGGACAGGCGTTGCCCTCACTGATGCTCGGCCCGACGCTCGAAATGTGGAACGCGGCGAACGTCGGCTTCGCGAACGGTCCGCTGCTCAACCAGGGCGCAATCGAAGCGATCGAACTGGTCGGCTCGGAAGAGCAGAAGAAGCTCTACATTCCGAAGCTCGTCGACGGCACATGGACCGGAACGATGTGCCTGACGGAGCCGCAAGCCGGTTCCGATCTCGCACAGGTTCGCACCAAAGCGGCGCCGAGCGGCGATCGGTATCTGCTCAGCGGTCAGAAGATTTTCATCACGTTCGGCGAGCATGACATGGCCGAAAACATCGTGCATCTCGTGCTCGCGCGTCTGCCGGACGCCCCCGAAGGCACGAAGGGCATCTCGATGTTCATCGTGCCGAAGTTTCTGGTAAACGCCGACGGGTCGCTCGGCAAACGCAACGACATGGTATGCGCCGGCATCGAGCACAAGATGGGCATCAACGGCAACCCGACGTGCACGATGAATCTCGGCGAGAACGGCGGCGCCGTCGGCTATCTGGTCGGCCAGCCGAACGAAGGCCTCAAGTACATGTTCATCATGATGAACGCCGCGCGTTTCTCCGTCGGCGTTCAAGGCATGGCGATCGCGGATCGCGCGTATCAGAGCGCGCTGCAGTACGCAAAAGAGCGCGTGCAGTTCCGCGACGTCGCATCCCGCTCGCCCGAGCCAAAGCGTATTATCGAACATCCCGACGTGCGCCGCATGCTGATGTGGATGAAATCGCAAATCGAAGCGATGCGCGCGCTCTCGTACGTGACGGCGGCTGCGCTCGATCTCGCAAGCAAACATCCCGACGAGAAGGTGCGCAAGGAAAACAAAGCGTTCGTCGATCTCATGATTCCGGTCGTGAAAGGCTGGTGCACGGAGACGTCCATCGACGTTTGCTCGACGGCCGTGCAGGTGTTCGGCGGGGTCGGCTACGTTGAAGAGACCGGCATCGCGCAGCAGTACCGCGACGTGCGCATCACGACTATTTACGAGGGAACGACAGGCATCCAAGCATTGGATTTGGTCGGACGCAAACTCGCCCAAGACATGGGCGCTACGGCAACGCGCGTCATCAAACAAATGCAGGAAACCACCCGTGTCATCGTGAGCGCGTCGAACGAAAGTCATGGTGAGGTGTCGAACCACCCTGAGTTTGTCGAAGGGTTAAGCGCAATCGGAACCGCTCTGGAAAAAGCAATCGGTGCGCTTGCCGAAACCTCGCAGTTCATCGGCATGACGGCGATGGGCGATTTGCACAAAGCCGTCGCCTGCAGCGTTCCGTATCTGAAGCTTTGGGGCATCACGGCGGGCGGCTGGCAGATGGCGCGCGCGGCGCTCGTCGCAGCGCAGAAACTCGCCGGCGGCGAGACCGACGAGTTCTATAAGGCCAAGATCGCGACGGCGAAGTTTTATGCCTCGCACGTGCTCACGCAAAGCGCATACCTCAAGCGGCAAATCGTCGACGGTTCCGGCGACGTGATGACACTCACCGAAGCGCAGTTCGACCTCGATCGCAAATCCGCGGTGGTCGCGTGATAAAAATCATTACGCTCGACAACCCGCCGGTCAACGCGCTTTCGTTCGCGTACTCCGCAAAACTGCTCGAACAAGTGGAAGCGGCGGAAGCCGATCCGAACGTCGAAGCGGTCATCTTCACCGGTGCCAACGGCATCTTCAGCGGCGGCGCGGACATCAACGACTTCGCGAAAGAACCGGACGCGAACGACAAGAACGTCCGTCACGTCATTGCAGCCATCGAAGCCGGCAAGAAGACGTACGTCGCGGCAATCGACGGCAACGCGATGGGCGGGGGCCTCGAACTCTCGCTTGCGTGCGACTACCGCGTCGCAACTGCGAAATCCAAGGCCGGTCTGCCGGAAATCAAACTCGGGCTGCTTCCGGGCGCGGGCGGCACGCAGCGGCTGCCGCGCCTCATCGGCGCGCAAGACGCGCTGCAGATGATGCTCAAAGGCGAGACCGTCAAAGCCGAAGACGCCAAGAAGAAAGGCTTGATCGATGAAGTCGTGACCGGCGACGTCGTTGAAGCCGCCAAGAACTACGCGGACAAACCGCGGCGCCGTGTCTCGGAAATGAAGGTGTCGCTGCACGGCTTGCCCGCGAACGCGGTGCCGTTCGTCATCGCGCAGGCGCACAAGATGTGCCCGCCCGAAGAGAACGGCGGCTACGCGGCGCACAAACTCGTCGACGCGGTGCAGGCAGCATTCGAACTGCCCTTCAAACGCGGCCTTGCACGCGAAGCGCGCCTGTTCGAAGAACTCGCGCGGTCCGCTCCGTCGTTTGCATTGCGTCACATCTTTTTCGCGGAGCGCGAACTTTCGAAAATTCCCGCCCTTCGACTAGCGGAACCGAAAGAAATCAAAAAGGCGGGTGTGGTCGGCGGCGGCACGATGGGGACCGGAATAGCGATTACGTTCGCAAGTGCGGATATTCCGGTAACGGTCATCGAACCGAACGACGAACAAATTGCCAAAGCCAAGCAGATGGTCATGGGCATGTTCATGTATCAAGTGCAGAAGGGCCGTCTGACGCAAGAAGAAGCGTGGAAGCGCGGGCAGTCGATTCAGTTTACCGACGACTACGCTGAACTTGCCGATGCCGACGTCGTCGTCGAAGCGGTGTTCGAGAACATGGACGTCAAGAAAGACGTCTTCGAGAAGCTCGATGCGATCGTCAAGTCCGAGGGTATCCTCGCTTCGAATACGTCGACGCTCGACATCGACGAGATGGCGTCGGTGACCAAGCGGCCGGACAAATTCGTCGGGCTGCATTTCTTCGCGCCGGCAAACATCATGAAGCTGCTCGAGATCGTGTGCGGCAAAGATACCTCGCCCGAAACGCTCGCGACCGCGTTCGCGCTGGGCAAGAAACTGCGCAAAGTTGCGGTGCTTTCCGCCAACGCGTTCGGCTTCATCGGCAACCGTATGCTGTTCGACTATGCGCGCGAAGCGATCGCGCTCGCCGAAGAAGGCGTGCCCCCGTACCGCATCGATGCCGCGATGAAAAACTTCGGCATGGCGATGGGGCCGTTCGCGATGTTCGATCTTTCCGGCGTCGACGTGTTCTGGCATATTCAGCAGGCGCGCCCGGACATGGGAGCGGGCCGCACAAAAATCATCGATCGCATGTACGAACTCAAACG
>DATGJX010000066.1:0-5720 GCA_035294905.1 Vulcanimicrobiaceae bacterium
CGACTCTGCGCTGCGGCATTTCGATCGCGCAATCGCGGACTTGCACCCACCCGACGAACTGTACCTTGCCGCGCTCTTTCAAAAGGCCCACCTGTATTGGATGGAGCGGCGATGGGAGCCGCTCGAGCCGCTCGTTGCGCAATTGATCAAAGCCTCCGACGCCGGCTATCGCGGCCGCGGGTACGTGCTGCGCGGCTGGATCGCGGCCGGCAAAACGGGTGACGCCCATGGGCAAGCGCGCGACTATCTGCGCGCGCTGGATGAATTCGATTTCATGGCGCGTCCGGATCTGCGTTTGCGGTTGAACACGCTGCTCACGCTCACCGCGCTCGCGCGCGAACTGGGCCTCGAGAGCGTTGCAGATCGCGTGCGATCGGCGTACGGCGCAATGGCGCCGACCAGCGGCATGCACGTTCAGTACTTCAAGATGACGCGCATACTCGGCTGGATCGATGCGCTCGAAGGCGACGAACTATCGGCGTTTCGGCGCTTCCGTCAGGCAGCGGAACTCGCGCCCAATGACGCATGGCGCGTGCAGTGCATCACGGATCGCGCCACCCTCGCCCGAGCGACGGGAGAGCGCGCATTCATGCTCGACCAACTCTACACGGCTCACGATCTGGCGCTGCGCGTTTCCTGGAGCGACGCGATTGAAGAGGACCGCATGAGCCTGCTCAATCTGGCCGAGCTGTTCGGCGATATCGACGGAGTACTTGCGCAGCGCTATCTTGCGCAATTTCGCTCTCTGCGCACGCCGATGGATCGGCGCATGGGCTTTGCGAACGACGAGCGCGTACGCGCACTGGAAACATATCCCGCAGGCATCGCGCTTTTGCGCCTTGGGGAAACGCAGGCGGCGCGAACGATGCTGAGCGAAGCATACGAAATCTTCAGCAAATTCGACTATGGCTGGCGCGCATCGCTGGCGGCGCTCGGCATGCACAAAGCCACGCAAGACTCGCTGTGGCTCGCGAATGCGCGCAAGGCAATTAAGCGTTGGCCCAAGAGTTGGATCGCGCGCGAGGTGCGTGATGCCCAATACGCGCATTCGGCTTCCGACGAAGAATCAATGGTCACGCGCGCACAGCGCCCGATTCTTCGGCTGCTGCTCGAAGGCAAGCGCAACGCCGACATCGCGCAGACGCTCGGCAAAAGTCCCAACACCGTGCGCAATCACATCGCGGAAATCTTTCGCACGTTCGAGGTCACGTCGCGCGGCGAGCTCATCGCGCTGCTCAGCAGGCACAGGCGGTAACGAAAAAGCCGGCCGGCGGAACCTGTCCGCCGGCCTTGTTGCCCGCACATCATCCCCGCGCTCCAAGACCGGTGCTGGTCGACGGCGTCATGTGCGACCTTGGGGGAAGGCCGCGGCGCGCCGGCACCGGCGATAGAGATTCGGGATAACGACTCGCCCGTCTCGTTTCATCGCTCCGCGCGAGTGTTCACAAAGTATCACGCGCGCAACGCGAGCGCATGGGACGTAAGGGACGCGGATTGAGGCTTTCCGCCGCCGAATTAGGACCGGTCCTACAGCGAAAAGTCTTCCTCGCCATCCTCATTCCAGTCGTCCAGTTCTCGAGCGCGCAGTTCTTCGCGCCAGTCCAGCTCCTCGGTGATCCCTCGCCTTAGAGCTGCGAGCTCGTCTGCGAGCTGCCGGATGCGCTCGTTCAGGGGCGGCTTATTCTCAGGACGACCATCCATTTTTCTGTAGCTACGTACCTCGGCGTAGTAACACTAAACGAGCAGTCGTCTCTACTCGCTCTTATATATTTAACGCCTTAGCTGTCGAGCACTACGTTGGAAGAGCCGTGACAGGACTAAAAGCCGACCGCGCAGACGTGCGCGCCGGGTAGGCGCATACACGCGATCACGCCTAGCGCAATGTGTACTGCTGCAACGACGAGGCCCGCAGTGATTAAAAGGCCCAAGGCGATGCCTGCGACGAGCAAAGCGCGCTTCATTAGGGGCAGTGACACGCTGACCGAACGTATACGGCGGCCGCTACGAACAACAGGACGACGACGCCAAGCGAACCACCTAAGAGTATCCAGGCAGGGACGCCATTGCGGACGTTCACTTGATGCCCAGGGCAGAGACTAAGGCGCGGATCACAAACGCCAGCACTAACAGAGCAAAGCCGCACGAAACCAGCCCAAACACCCTGCTTCCCGCCTTGTTCCAAGGCGCGTCTTTGGAGCCTAAATTCACGAGCTCTACGGCGACGTAGTGGCGTGCCGACCACTCCATGGCTCGCGCTGGCGAAATTACAGACCAAGCCCCGTGGGCTAATACTGCAAGCAAGAAGAGCGCCACCACGATGAGCGCAGCGACGTGCATGTCTACTTCTTTGCCTTGATGCGGAAACGCCTCGGGGCGCGCTTGGTCCTCTTGGCTTCCGCCTCTTTGATCGCGTCCTTCGGAACTGCCAGTATCTTTTGGACGAACGCCTCAAACGGCGTTAGTCGAGCTTCCGGCTCAGGCTTCACGCACGTCCTCCATCGGGAAGCCTATCATGGGCTCCGGCTGTTTCCCTGCTGCGGTAGCCTGCTGATAGGCGTCCTCTGTTGTGACGTAGATCACGCCCGTCCCAAGCCCCGCAACTCGAACGAGATTCTCGTCCCCGGTTGCCGTTCGTACGGCAACCCTATCTCCAACCTGAACGCTTCGCACTGGTTAGATGGCCGGGGGGAACTGCCAGCCGACGTGAAGTCCAATAGCGCCTCTATCGAGTCCCTGCTCCGTGCGGTAGAGGAACTGTCTCCCACCGACGATCGCACAGCAGTTTCGCTCAGGAAAGTTGGCGAGAATTCTCCGGCTAAGTTCACTCGCGATAAGCGCGTCAATGCAAAAAAGCGCCGAATGCAGATTCGACTAACAAGCACAGAAGAATCTCGGGCAATTGAAATCTCAGGCATCATCGCTGCGATCGACGTACAGGGTCGTGTGACATTGCGGGAAGTTAAGAAAAACCAGTGGACCGGTAAGACGGTCGATTGTACCTTTGAAACAGACCTAATGGCGAATGTTTTAGAGAACTTTGCTAAACCGGTTCTTGTCTCGGCAATTCAAAGCAAGGTCGCCGGCAAGTGGACCGCTCCGGAGGTCGTCGATGTTAGTCGAAGTGTCCCCCGGAGCGAAGGCTAGAGGCTTCACTTTGCAATTAGCTCCTTATACGTGATCCGTTTTCCCTCGATGCCTTTAACGACTTCGCAAAAGCGCGGGCCGTCCGTCGATTCGCGGGCGTTAAACCGGAAGATTTGCTCGTCTAGGTAACGCTGTAAGTGCCACGGACGCGGGGCGACATACGTTCCGCCTAGCGTCCTCTTGAGAACGCTCCAGAACGATTCGATGCTGTTGGTATGCACGTTTCCCCGCACATACTCAACAGCGTGATCGATCACAAAATGCCGCCATCCGAATTTCACGTCATGATAGCTCTTAAGCGCGTCCGTATAGACGGTTGCGCCCGGTCGCGACGTGTTCGCGAATCCTTGGCAGCAGAGTGGTCCTCCTTACGTTATCGACGACGAAAGCGCGGACAATGCCGCCGCGTTGACGGAAGCCAAGGACAACAATCCTACCTGCGGTCGGGCCTTTGCTTTTTGTACCCGTGCGGCCCGGACGCGGGTGACGCAGTTTTCCCCCGATGAACGTTTCGTCGATCTCAATTTCGCCGTCGATCTTTTCAACGGACCCGGATTGCATGGCAAGGCGAATCCGGTGCAGCATAAACCACGCGGTTTTCTGCGTTACGTCAAGGGCTCGCGCAACCTCGCAAGAGCTGATACCATTGCGGTTCGCGGACAAGAGCCACATTGCGGGAAGCCACTTATCAAAGCCAATCGGGCTGTCCTCAAAAATCGTTCCGACCTTGGCCGTAAACTCGCGCTTGCACTCGCGGCAGAACCAACGCGGACGCTTGCCACGAATCTCGCGCACGTCCGCCGATCCGCAGCCCATCCGGGGGCAGGCGACGGCATGCGGCCACCGCAGGCGCTTCACGAAATCGTGAGCGCGCTCTGGGTCGCCAAAGTACCGGATCGCCTCCAGGAGCGTTTGTGGCTCTTCCATAGCGGTATCATATACCTAAACTGGTGCGGCGTCAAGTGATTTATATCGTCTCTACTTGACAATATGTCGCTTATACGCTACATTCTGTCACATGTACGAGGCAAAACAGACTTCACGCGAACAGGCCGTTGGGCGCCGGTACTTCTTACAGATGACGGTGCTCATGACGCTCTACGTGGGCATCTTGTTCGCCAGCGTCCACGCCCTGCAATCAGGGAATTTCTCACCGCTCTTCACGGATCTCATTGGAGTCACGCCCGCGCTGCCGATGTTCGGCGTCGTGGCCGCCGTCATTCAGTTCATGCTGAGCATCGACGAGCTGCAACGGCAAGTGCACCTGGAAGCGCTGGCAATCGCCGCCGGCGTAACGGCCGCACTGGCAATCACGTATACCTTTTTGGAAGGCGTCGGTCTGCCGCATTCGCAGGCTTGGTGGGCATTCGTGTGCATCGACGCCGTGTGGGCAATCTCTCTGCCGTTCGTGCGGCGCCGGTACCAGTAGTGAAGAACCGTATACGCGTTTTGCGCGCTGAGCATGAGTGGTCTCAGGCGGAGGTTGCGGAACGGCTGGGAATCGCGCGTCAGACCATCAACGCGTTAGAAACCGGCAAGTACGCGCCGAGTCTGCCATTAGCGTTCAAAATCTCCAAATTGTTCAATCTGCCGGTCGAGCAAATTTTCGATCCGAATTCCATGGAGGAAACTGCATGAAACGATTCATCGGCGCAATAGCGCTCGCAGCGAGCGCGCTAGCATGGAGTGCCCCGGCGCGCGCATCGCTTCCACCACCGCTGCCCAAGTCGCAGCAGTCATTCAATTCGGGCAGCATACACGTCGACGTGTACGGCACGCCCGGTAAACCCGCACTGATTTTCATTCCCGGCCTCACGTGCGGCCCATGGGAATGGGCCGGCGAAATCACGCAATTTGCGCCGAATTACACCATTTACGCGCTGACGCTGCCGGGCTTCGACGATCAGCCCGCCGTGAGCGGAGCACCGTTCGATACGGTAAGCGCCGATTTCTGGACGCTGCTGCAAACGCGCAACATTCAGAAGCCGATTCTGATCGGGCACAGCTTGGGCGGCACGCTCGGGTTCATGCTTGCCGAGCAGCATTCGGATCGTTTGCGCGCGCTCGTCGCCGTCGACGGGATGCCGGTGTTTCCGGGAATGGATCGAGTGACGCCGGCGCAGCGCGCGGGTATCGCTGCGCGAACGGCTTCGGCACTTGCTTCGATGTCTACGCCCGCGCAGTTCGAAGCGGCCGAAAAAAATTATGCGCTCGTGTACATGATTACTTCGAAGGACGACATCGCCGCCGTTGCGCCTTTGACGGCGCGCAGCGATCCCAAGGCGACGGCACGCTGGATGCAGGACGACATGATGCTCGACACGCGTCCGCAATTGAGCGCGATAACGATTCCTGTGCTCGAGATTGCGCCGTTCGATCCGAAACTCGATCCGTTCGGCCCGGGCAAGATCTCGAGTGCGCAGCAAAAGCAGGCCTATTACGAATCGCTTCTCAAAGGTGATGCCACCGCGCGAGTGCAGGTCGTGCAGCCTTCACGGCACTTCATCATGTACGATCAGCCGCAGGCCTTGGACGCGCTCCTCGCGCAATTCCTCGGGCAGACTGCAAACCGCGCA
>DATGJX010000067.1:0-10704 GCA_035294905.1 Vulcanimicrobiaceae bacterium
GGCAGGAGAAACTCTACTTCGCTATGACCGACTACCACGAGTGGTCAGCCGAACGAAAAGCGACGAAGGAGCGAACGAAGGCGGCGTAACCGCCGACTTTAGGCCGAATCGAATTTACAGCAGATTTGGGACTTGACTTGTTTGACCCCGGTTAAAGAGTCCTACTGACGCTACCGTGGAACTTTGACCGTCCACTCGGATCGTCGACGTTGCGACTGCATCGTCAACATGGCCGGTCGCGATTCTTACGTGTCTCGCGCTTCGTTTTTCGAAGTGTTTGCATGGTATCACCCCAGAAAAGTCGTAGCAAGAGGGCGGACGCCCAACTCACAACGTTTCCACAAGAAACTTCGTTTATGCACAGCGTGCCCGCGTCTTATCCTCGCTTTCCACCGGAAAGGGTCTTTGTGAAGCTTCGAATTGCCGTCGTTTTCGCTGCCGCGTCGCTTGCAATTGCGGCGTTCGGCCACGCCCCTGCTCGCGCGCAAAGTTTGATGGGCGGCAATTTGCCCATCGACGGCATCCGCTGCGACACGACGGAGGGCGCCGTCGAGCACATTCATACGCATCTGCAAATTTTCAATCGGGGCCGCGGCGTAGAAGTGCCCGCGCAGGTCGGCATCATGCCGATCGCCGGCTGCTTGTACTGGGTGCACACGCATTCGAACGACGGCGTCATCCACATCGAAGCGCCGGCGGTGCGCACGTTCACACTCGGACAGTTCTTCGATATTTGGGGACAGAGTTTGAACCGTTCGCAGGCCGGATCGGTGCGGGCGCGCCGCGGGCGCGCGTTGCGCTTCACGGTGAACGGCCGCGCGTGGAGCGGCGATCCGCGCTCGATTCCGCTGCGCGATCGCGAAGAGATCGTCATTCAGAACGGACCGCCGTACGGTACGCCGCGCGCCGCGGACTGGTCCAAACTCTAAGGGCTCACTCCGAGAAGGCCGAGCAAGCCGTGGCCGGAAGTACACTTCAATATGACCACCACGGCCCTGCCCACCGTAGACCTCGACGGTAAACAGCTTTCACTCGAATCGATTCGCGCGATCGCCGAAGACGGCGCAACGGTACGCGTCACCGATGAAGCACGTGCGCGCGTAGCCGCGGCCCGCCGTTTGGTCGACGAGAAATTCGGCATCGGCGACGCAATTTACGGGGTGACGACGGGCTTCGGCCGGCTTGCGAACATCCCGGTCGAACCCAAAGACGCGGCGCAGCTGCAGCTGAACCTGGTCCGCAGTCACGCTGCGGGAACTGGGGAGCCGCTTGCAATCGAATTCGTTCGGGCTGCCGGCGTGCTTCGCGTCAGTTCGCTTTCGGCAGGTCATTCGGGCATTCGCGAGTCGACGCTCGATCTGTTGATTGCGCTGCTCAATCGCGGCGTTGCGCCCGTTGTGCCGCGGCAAGGCTCCGTCGGTGCGAGCGGCGATTTGGCTCCGCTCGCGCACATGACGCTCACACTCATCGGCGAGGGTGAGGCATTTTATCGCGGTGAACGCATGCCGAGCGGGCGCGCGCTGCAGCTCGCAGGCCTCGAGCCGATTACACTGGGCGCGAAGGAAGGGCTCGCGCTGGTCAACGGCACCGAAGTCATGACCGGAATCGCCGCGCTCTGCCAATTGCGCGCGGAACGATTGCTCGCGGCGGCCGATATCATCGGCGCGATGTCGCTGGAAGCATTTCTCGGAACCGATCGGGTCTTCGACCGCCGCATCAACGCGCTGCGTCCGCATCCGGGACAAGCGCGCGTCGCCGAAAACCTGCGCGCGTTGCTGCGCGGCTCGCAGATCATGGAATCCCACCGCGAATGCGGACGCGTGCAAGATCCGTACTCGTATCGCTGCATTCCGGTCGTGCATGGCGCAGTGCGCGATGCGGCTGAACACGCACGGCGCGTGATCGAAACGGAAGCCATATCGGTAACCGATAATCCGCTCGTTTTCCCGGAGGACGGCGAATTCCTCACCGGCGGCAATTTCCACGGGCAACCGATTGCACTGGTCTGCGATCTGCTCAAGATGTCCCTCGCGGAACTCGCGGGCATCAGCGAACGCCGGTTATATTTGCTGCTCAACGCGGAAGAGCGCGGCCTGCCGCTCTTTTTGACCGGCCGCTCCGGTTTGCAATCGGGTTTGATGATCGTGCAATACTCCTCGGCGGCGATGGTGTCGGAAAATAAAGGCTTGGCGTGGCCGAACAGCGTGGATTCGATTCCGACTTCGGCCGGGCAAGAAGATCACGTCAGCATGGGCATGACTGCCGCGGTGCATTTGGATCGCGTGCTGCAGAACGTCGAAGGCTCGCTCGCGTGCGAATTGCTCGGCGCACTGGTAGCCACGGATTTTCGCCGCCCGCTCAAATCGGGTGAGGGGACGCAAGCGGCATATGCTGCCGCCCGCGAACGCATCGAGCCGTGGACCGACGATCGCGTGCCCGCGCCGGACATCGCGGCCGCGCGCGAACTCATTCGCGGCGGCGCGATGGTGCGCGCGGCGGAAGAAGCGATCGGAACGGCGTTGGTATGACGTGAGAAGGACCGGAAGGAAGGCAACATGACGACGACAGTATCGGGCCCGCGGACCGTTCGCGCGCCGAGCGGCAGCGAGATTTCATGCCAGGGATGGCCGCAGGAAGCGGCACTTCGCATGCTGATGAACAATCTCGATCCGCAAGTCGCCGAGCGACCGGACGATCTCGTCGTTTACGGCGGAAACGGCCGCGCGGCGCGCTCATGGGAAGCTTTCGACGCCATCGTTCGCACGCTCAAGCGTTTGAAGAACGACGAAACGCTCATCGTGCAGAGCGGGAAACCGGTTGCAGTTTGGAAGACGCACGCGCGCGCGCCGCGCGTGCTTATCGCGAATTCGAATTTGGTCGGCAAGTGGGCGGATTGGGACGTCTTTCGCCAACTCGAAGCGCAAGGGCTGATCATGTACGGTCAAATGACCGCCGGCTCATGGATCTACATCGGGTCGCAAGGCATCGTGCAAGGTACCTACGAGACCTTTGCGGAGCTTGCGCGACGGCATTACGGCGGATCGCTCAAAGGCCGCGTTGCACTAACCGCGGGATGCGGCGGCATGGGCGGCGCGCAGCCGCTCGCGATTACGATGAACGAAGGCATCTGCCTCATCGTGGACGTCGATCGTTCGCGTTTGGAGCGGCGGCGCGATCTGCGTTATCTCGACAAAGTCGTCGACTCGCGCGAGGAAGCGATGCGCGAAGCGGAAGCGGCGCGCCGGGAAGGCCGCGCAATCTCGATTGGCTACGAGGGCAATGCCGGCATCGAGTTTCCGGCGCTGCATGCAGCCGGTTTGCGGCCCGACGCCGTTACGGACCAAACCTCGGCGCACGACATGCTGCGCGGGTACGTTCCCGCCGGTCTAAGGCTCGAAGAAGCAGCGCTGCTGCGCGAGCGCGATCCGCAAGAGTACGAACGCCGGGCATTTGAGACGGTTGCCGACCACGTTCGCGCGATGCTCGCCTTCTTGCGCGACGGAGCAGTGGTGTTCGACTACGGCAACAACGTTCGCGCAATGGCGGAGCGCGCCGGTGTGAAAGACGCGTTCGATTTTCCGGGCTTCGTGCCGGCGTTCATTCGGCCGCTCTTTTGCAAAGGCAGCGGCCCGTTCCGGTTTGCGGCGCTGTCCGGCGATCCGGCCGACATCAAGCGCTGCGACGAGGAGCTGCTCGAGCTCTTCCCCGATGACGCCGGACTTCACCGCTGGATTAGGATGGCGCAAGAGCGCATTTCGTTCCAGGGACTGCCGGCACGCATCTGCTGGCTCGGTTTCGGGGACCGCGCGAAGGCCGGACTTCGCTTCAACGAACTGGTGCGAAGCGGCGAGCTCAAAGCGCCGATCGTCATCGGGCGCGATCATCTCGATACCGGCAGCGTCGCCTCACCGTACCGCGAAACCGAGAGCATGAAAGACGGCAGCGACGCAATCGCCGACTGGCCGATTCTCAACGCACTGCTCAATACGGCCGCGGGCGCGCACTGGGTGTCGTTCCACCACGGCGGCGGCGTCGGCATCGGATACAGTTTGCATGCCGGCATGGTCGTCGTCGCGGACGGCAGCGACGAGGCGCGCGAGCGGTTGGAGTGCGTGCTCACGACGGACTGCGGCATGGGCGTCGTTCGCCACGCCGACGCAGGCTACGAGCTTGCAATTGAAACGGCCGATGAAAAGGGCATTGATTGGCGGTTGTAGTCCGCTCGAAGACAATCCTCACAAATGCGGACCCGGTTTCGCAAAACGGCGTAACGTTTGATGCGTTAGGCGCGATTAGGGACGGCGCGATCGCGGTCGAGGAGGGCCGCGTCGCATGGACCGGACCTATCGATCACTTGCCGCAGCGCTTCCGCGACGCAACGCTGCACGAATACAATGAGTGCGCGATCGTGCCGGGTTTCGTCGACGCGCACGCGCACCCACTTTTCGCGGGAAATCGGGAACCCGATTTTGCAGCGCGGCTGCGCGGAGAGCGCGCGCCGCTAGGGATGCTCTACACCGTGGCTCAGACGCGAAGAGCGCTCGAACGGCCGCAGTCGTTTTGGAAGCTCGTCGAATTGCGCTTGAGAACGATCGCGGCACACGGCACGACGACGCTCGAGACGAAAACGGGATACGCTCTGCACAAACCCGGTGAGATGGACCTGCTCTCGCTCATCGATGCGCATCGAGACGAAGCCAGCATGCCGCGGCTGATCGCCACGTTTCTCGGCGCCCACGCCGTTCCGCCGGAATTTCCGAACGAGACGGATTACGTCGACTACGTGATCGACCAGTGCATGCCGCTTGCAAAAGCGCACGGTGCGGTTTATGCCGACGCGTTCTGCGAACCCGGATTCTTCTCGCCGGAGCAAACGCGGCGCTACCTGGAGTCGGCGCGCGCGCACGGTTTGCGGTTACGGGTGCATTGCGACGAGATGGCGTACGGGGCGGCGGCCGCGATGGCGACGCAACTCGGCGTCGACGCCGTCGATCACTGCAATTGCATTCGCGACGAAGACGTCCAAGCGATCGCGGGAGGCGGCATCGTTACCGTTGCATGTCCGGCGACGATCGCCTATCTCGACTTGCCGCAGCGTGCACCGGTGCGTGCTTTGCTCGAGCGCGGCGGCGCGGTGGCGCTCGCGAGCGACTATAATCCGGGCACGTCGCCGTGCTTCAACTTGCAGACCGTGGCGTATTTCGGGCGAAAACTCTTCGGGCTGTCGGCGGCGGAGGCGCTGTACGGTGTAACGATTGCTGCGGCGCGCTCGCTCCATGCCGACGCGGGAACGCTGCGCACAGGCTCGCCGGCTGATTTCGTCGCGCTGCAGCTGGAGTCGCCGGATGAATTCGGCTGGCAGTTCGGCGGCAACCTCGCCGCGGCGGTGTACCGGAAGGGAGCGCTGCTGCAATGACGACCATCGTGCGCTGTGCGCGTGCGCTCGTCGACGGCGACGAACGCCGTGACTTCGTCTTCGCAATCGAAAGCGAGCGGATTCGCGCAACCGGGTCGTTCGCAGAACTCTCCGCGCGCTTTCCGGATGCGCAGCTTCGCGCGCACGACGGCGACGTTGCCGTCGTTCCCGGGTTTATCAGCGGTCATAGCCACGCATATCAAATCTTGATGCGCGGGTGGGCTGACGATCTGCCGTTCGAGCGCTGGCGCAGCGACGCGCTCTACAAAGTGGTGCGGCAGCTCTCTCCGAAAGACGTGTATTGGACGTTTCGGCTTGCGTTCGACGAGATGCTCGCAGCCGGAATCACGACGGTGGCCGAGTTTTTTTACCTGAACGGAGCCGGAAACGCGCACGCGCAAGAAGCCATTCGCGCCGCAGCCGATAGCGGCATTCGCCTCGTCTTCGCGCGCACGTGGATGGATGCGGATTATGCACCTTCGGCGTTTCGCGAGTCTATCGAACAGGCGCAGCAGCGAACGGCCGCGCTGATGGATGAATTTCCGAACGTGCACATTTGCGTCGCGCCGCATTCACTGCACGCCGCCTCGCCCGAGATGATTCGTGCAGCCGCGGAATTTGCAAACGCGCGCGATTGCATGCTTCACGTCCACGTCGCCGAAGCGCAGTACGAGGGCGCGCAGACGCTGGAGCGCTTCGGCGAGACGCCGATATCGCTGCTGCAGCGGCTGAATGCCCTGAGCGAACGAACCGTGACGATTCACGCAATTTACATCACCGATGCGGAAAAGGATCTTCTGGCGCAATCGCAAGCGCGCGTAGTCCACAATCCGATGACCAATCAATACCTGGGCGACGGCATTTGCGACGTCACCGGCTTGCTCGAGCGCGGCGTCGTAATGGGCCTGGGCACCGACGCAGACGTCAAGCCCTCGATCTTGGACGAAATGCGGTCGGCGTCGCTGCTGCAAAAGATCGCGCAACTGGATGGAAGTGCGCTCGGGGCGCGGCAGGCTCTTTCATTCGGCACGGTGAGCGGTGCACTGGCGCTGAACGTCGAGGCGGGCGCGTTTCGTGAGGGTGCGTTTGCCGACTACGCGGTGATCGACGCGTCCGGCGCTAACCCGTGGATTCCGCTGGTCAATCACGTCGTTTACCGGGCGGAAAGTGCCGACGTTCGCGAAACGTATGTCGGGGGCCGCCGGGTGCGTGTACGCGGCGAACGGTTTCCGGCGCAGGCGCTCGAAGCGCTTCGCAATCTCCTGCCTCGCTTGCAACTCTGAAAGGAGAAGAACGATGAAACGATTGCCGATCGCACTACTCGCCCTCGCGATGGCGCTCACGCTTGCGGCGTGTGGGCAAAAGGCAGCCACGAGAAGTGCCGCGATTTCGCCGGCGCCGATCGAGTCCGGCCCGCTCAGTCCGATGCACGGCCGCAACGACCTGCTGGCAACCTCACCGTCGGAACTGCGTTGCGTCAGTGCCGAACGCCTTTGGGTTAACACGCACACTCATGTCTATCACCTGCCGGGCGATCCATATTACGGCCGCACGAAATTCGGCGGATATCTGTGCGAGCGCGACGCCGTGCGCGAGGGCTATCGGGCGGCGAAAAAATAACGTAGGCCGTGCACTGCACGGCCTACGTTTCTCTGCCCACGGCCGCATATTTACCCAGTTGGCATTTGCGAAACACGAACGACGCCTGCTTGAGCGGCGACCAGTTCTAGAGTGCGTTTCGCACGACGGACATGAAACGGCCGAAACGCGCGTCGTTTTCGTCGATCGACGGCATGCCGGCATACACGACGATGACGTAAGCGGCGCCGCGTGCCGTTTCCAAGATGCCGCCATCGTGCGTCACCTCGTCCGTGCCCCCGGTTTTATGCGCGAACCGGTCGCCGGTCTGCAGCGCGCACGAGAGCTTATTGTTGCATTCCTGACGATCGAGCACATCGCGAAGCCACGTAGCAAACGGCAGTTGCGTGCGAGCAATCAATTCGAAGAGCAGCGAAGCGTCACTTGGCGGGTGCGTGTTCATGTGCACGCGGTCCCATTCGGGATCCGAAATCAGCGGCAGGGCGCCGGAAAGCTTGCGATGGAAGGCGGTGCCGGAAAGTCCGAAGCGCTGCTGCACGATTTCCGTTGCGCGCTCCCGTCCGACGATGTCGAACACCATATTCGTCGCCACGTTGTCCGACCGCGTGATCATGAGGTTGATGATTTCGGTCAATGTCGAGCGGTAACCGGGGACAAGGGGCGAGGGCATGTCGTTGAACGTCATGTTGGCCGGCGAGACCTCGTATGGCGCCTCCAAATCCAGTATGCCGTCCTGAACTAGGGAGAGCGTCGCAGCCGCAAGGGGGGACTTGATCATGCTCGCCGGATAAAAGCGGGCGTCCGGCTGTACGCTAATAGCCTCCGCGATGATATCGAGCCGCTTGATCACGGCTGCAAAAGGCTGCAGGCCCGCTTGGGCGGCGGCATCGGCAAGCAAACCCTCTGTCACGTTGGAGACTCATCCTTTTCTGCAAGTAAGTACTTGCACTCAAGAAAGCCGTGTGCTATTATCTGCGTGCAAGTACGTACTTGCACATTTGAAGATGCATATGAACCGTCATCGCATGATTTCCCTGTTCGGCGCCCTCGGGCTGACGATTGCTCTTGCGGCCCCCGCGTCGGCGGAATCCGCTTCTCCCGCTCCCGTTTTGGCGGGCATCGCGGCGCGTAATCCGGCGCTGCAGACGTATCAAGCGCGCGTGCACGTCAACGTGCACATGTTGAACTTTCCCTGGCTCGCACCGCAACTCGACGGAACCTCGTATTACAAGCGGCCCAACAGCTATGGGGTAGTCTTCGACCGCGTGCCGTCGTACGCTCACGGCATCAACAAAGTTTTCGACGACGTCGACAACGTGGCAGGCTGGGAGAAGTACTGCAACATCAGCTATGAAGGCGTGCAAGCCGTCGACGGGCACCCGATGTACGTCCTGCGCATGACCAAGAAGATTTACAGCGATCAACTGGCGGATGAACTCGCGTACGTCGATCCGTCCTCGTATCAAGTCGCGCGCATGGACTGGCACTATCGCAACGGCGGCGAGATCACCATGACCCAAACCTATCGGCAGCAAGGTCAGTACAGCGTCGTCTCGCAGCAGCACTTGGACATTCACATTCCGCACGTGCGCGCCGTCGCCGACGCAACCTACGGCCAATACCAGACCAACGTCGCCGTGAACGACGCGGTCTTCACGGGGCAATAAAATGCTGAACGAAACGCATCCGATACGTTCTTCCGAAGAGACGCGCACGCGCATCTTCGCAGCCGCGCGGCAGTTGCTGGCGAAGAAGGGCCGGCGCGGTACGACCACGCGCGAGATTGCGGAGCTCGCCGGCGTGAATGAAGCCACGCTCTTCCGCCATTTCGGCAACAAGGACGCGCTCATCGAAGCCTGCGTGATGTACTACTGCCCCGCGGGCGATCTGCGCGAGTTTTTGCCCAAGCTGAGCGGCGACATCGAAAGCGACTTGCGCGCGCTCGCGCACTTCATGACCGAGCGCATGGAGTCGCTGCGAGACCTCATCCTGGCGACGTTCATTGAAGAAGACCAGTGGAGTTCCGCCGGCGATGCAGCCTGGCGCGCACCTGCCATGATCAAACAAGCCGTCACCGATTATATGGCGGCGCGCGTCGAACGGGGCGACCTGGAAGGCGACCCGGTGCTTATGGCGCGCCTGTTTATGGGCACGATTTTTGCCTACGTGGTCGGCAGAAAACGCATGCAGTACCCCGAGTACACGCTCGACGACATCATCAATTTCAACGTTAACGTATTCTTAAACGGCGTAAGAAAGAAGAAGTAAAGTTATGCAGACGCGCGAACGCGGCGAAGAAGCGCTTCATACTTCCCAGAACGGAAAGGGCATGAACGTGCAGCAGGACGACTCCTCGAACGGGGGCGGCCGGAATATGCGCCCGATCTTCATCGGGATCGGCGTGATTGTCGCAATCCTTGCGATCATCTGGGGCGTGCGGTATTTCGAGTACGCCCACGTGCATCAAACGACGGACGACGCGCGCGTCGATGCGAACACCGTGGCGGTGACCAACAAGATTACGGAGCGCGTCGACCAGATTTTGGTCGACACCGACCAGCCGGTGAAGAAAGGCCAGCTGCTCGTCGTTCTCGATTCCGCCACCGAGCGAGCCGCCGTGGCGCAAGCACAAGCGAACCTCGAACTCGCGCTGGAAAATCAACAGAGCGGCGTGACGCAAGGCGCGGGCGGCGTAACGCAGGCGCAGGCGAACGTGCAAAACGCGGCCGCCGAGGTCCCCGTCGCACAAGCCGGCGTGTCCGCTGCGCAAGCGCAAGTACAGCAGGCGCAGGCGCAGCTTCCGGGCGCGGCGCAAGCGGTTGCCAACGCGCGAGCCAATCTGCAGCGCACGCAGGCGCTCGTGCGCACGGGAGACGTTGCGAAGGAGCAGCTCGATTCTGCTCAAGCGCAATTCGCGCAAGCGGAGTCACAGTATCGAGCCGCGCAAGACGCGGTGAACGTCGCGCAGGCGAATCTTGGCGCAGCTCAACAGAAGGTTTCCGCAGCGCAGGCCTCCGTTGGAGCGGCGCAAGGCGGCGTGCAGGCAGCGCAAGGTAAACTGAGTCAGGCGCAGGAGCCCGCGCAGATAGCCGCTCAGCGCGCGGCGCTGCAAATCGCCCAGCAGAATCTCGCGAATACGCGCATCTACGCCGCGATGGACGGCGTCATCGGCGAGAAGAGCGTCGAAGTCGGTCAGACGGTCAGCTCGGGAACGACGATGCTCACGCTCATCCCGGATCAGGTCTTCATAACCGCGAACTTCAAGGAAACGCAAGTCGGCAGCATGCACGCGGGGCAGCCCGTCGACATCCACGTCGATGCGTACAAAGGCGTGACGTTCAAGGGATCGGTAGACTCGATAAATCCGGCGTCGCAGAATACGTACGCGCTTGTGCCTGCGCAGAACTCCACCGGAAACTTCGTCAAAGTCACGCAGCGCATCCCGGTGAAGATCGTTTTCGAGCGGGATACGGACTTCAACAAGTATCCGATGCGTCCGGGCATGTCCGTCGAAGCTTCCGTCCTGGTGCAATAACCAGAGAAACGTGAACGGTTCGGTCATGTATACGTCCGTCACCGAGTTCGGTTGGCGCAGGGCGGTGGTAACGCTCGCCGTGATCACCGCCACGATGCTCGAAATCATCGACACGACGATCGTCAACGTTGCTCTTCCGAACATTCAAGGCAAC
>DATGJX010000068.1:0-28606 GCA_035294905.1 Vulcanimicrobiaceae bacterium
GCTAATTCCTGTGCCCTTGGCAGCCTGCTGATCGTCGTTTGCAAAGAAGAATCCCGAGTACACGAACGTGCCGGCATTGTTGACGTTGTACATCGCGCCGCGTCCCGAAAACGGGCCGTTGATCAAACTCGGCGCACCAGGAGCGTACCGAGCCATCTGCGGCGCGTCGGTTTCGCCGAACTCCCAGCACAACCCGTAGACGTCGCCGGCGTCGTTGATCGTTTGCGCCGCGCCGGCGTCTTTGCATTTCGGGACATACGGATACGCCGAGAATGCGCCGTTGGCGTATTTTACTGCGCGCGACGCCGTTGGAGTGTTTGCCGACGTGAATCCCACCGCGACGCCCAACATATTGACGCTGGTCGCAACGGTCTGCTCGCCGTTGTATTGGCCCAGGACCTTTACTGTGCCGTTATTGTAGATGGCTGCTTTCTTGCCGCTGGAGCCTGGTATCTTGCCGTCCTTCATGATCGCGTAGGGAACGAACCCCGCGGGCAATTGCACGGCCTTGTATTTCGGCGTTGCATACTGAAGCAACGGAACATTTTGAAGCAACGGAACATTTTGCTGCGGAAGCGCGGGCGGCGCGCCTCCTCCCGAACAAGCGCTAAGCAGAAACGCCGCGACACCCGGATAGAACAAAACTTTTGAAAAACGCATACGAACCCGCCTTTCAGGCGGAATAAAGAGTTTGGGATCTCATCGTACGCGCAGCGGCGATCGCTTCAAGAGCCAATTGCATCATTTGGCGCGCATCATGCGAAGCGCGGCGATCGTGCCGTAGATCAGTGCCGCACTGACGCCGATGAGTGCGGCGGTGAACGCCGTGCCGACGGAATACGCATTCGGTGCAGCGTTGTAAATGTCCAAACCGGTGCCGCTCGGAAATGCCGGTAGGAGATGCGGAAAGAGCGTTTGCGCCGCGCTTGCCATCAGCGCGAGAAGAAACACGGATGAGCCCGCTAAGGCAAGCGCTACCTTCTTTGCGAACGCCACTGACGCTAGCGCAACGAGCGCGGCTATAGGTGCGATCCAAAGCCCCGGATGCCCCGTGATTGGATGCGCGATAACCGTGGCGGCCGTCACGCCGATGAACGCGACTGCGACGAGCGGCCACAAGAAGCGTGTTAGCCGCCGCGCGCTCTCGCGAAGTTCGTCATCCACACGCATCCATAAGAACGCTGCGCCGTGCATCGAAAGAGCTAAAAGCGCAAGTGCGCCTACAGCCAGCGCGTAGCCGTTGAGCAAAAAGGCGAACGTGCCTTGGAAATATCCGCTTCCGTTGAACGGCACGCCGCGCACGAGGTTGCCCATCGCAAGACCCAACACGAATGCGAGCAGCGCGCTTGCGATGCAAAACGCGACGTCCCAAAACCCGCGCCACAGTTCGCTTTCGAAGTGGCCGCGCAACTCGATGGACATTCCGCGCACCATCAGCAGCCACAAAACGATGATGAGCGGCAGATAGAATCCGCTAAATGCTGCCGCGTACGCTTTCGGGAAGAGCGCGAAGAGCGCGGCGCCGGACGCGATCAAGAACACTTCGTTGCCGTTCCAAAACGGATGAATCGCCGCGAAGGCCGCCGCGCGTCCTCGGTCCGTGCGTGAAAACAGCAAGTGCACGGCGCCGACGCCGAGGTCGTATCCGTCGAGCAGCACGTATGCGGCGAGCATCGCCGCGAGTAAAACAAAAGCGGCGACGTTCACGATTCCGGCCCGCGCGCAATCTCGCGCAGTATCAGCAGCAAGAACAACACGCCGAGCAAGAAGTACATGCCGGCGAAGCCGATGGTCGTAAAGATCGTTTCACCGGCGACGACGTTCGGCGATGGGCCGGCCGTCGTTCGCAGCAGACCGTAAACGATCCACGGCTGCCGTCCGACTTCGGTGACCATCCAGCCCGCTTCGTTGGCAACGTATGGAAACGGCATCGCCAGCATGAGGATCCAGAGCATCCAGCGCATTTCAAAAAGGCGGTGCAGAAAAAGCAGCAGCACACCCAGAGCCATGATGCCGAGAAAAATCGTGCCGAGGCCGACCATCACGTGATAGGCATAGTACGTCAATTCGACCGGCGGGCGCTC
The DNA here is from genome assembly GCA_035294905.1 of Vulcanimicrobiaceae bacterium. Lineage (GTDB taxonomy): Bacteria > Vulcanimicrobiota > Vulcanimicrobiia > Vulcanimicrobiales > Vulcanimicrobiaceae > DATGJX01. Next base: position 2,085 of record DATGJX010000068.1, read on the forward strand.
GTCTCTGGGATACGAAGAGAGCCCGTTCACGTTCGCGCGAAAATCGCCGTACGCGAGAAAACTCAACAGGTCCGGCAGATAGAAGGGATCGATTAGGACGTCGTGCTGGGTGTCCGGCATGCCGAAGATCGCAAGCGGCGCATCCCTTTCCGGATTGAACAGCCCCTCCATCGCGGCGAGCTTCGCGGGCTGATCGCGCGTAACAAACGCGCCGTTGCGATCGCCTGTTGGAAAGATTGCGACGACGGAAGCGCAGATGCCGACGATCACACCTGCGCGTACGATGCGTTGCGCTATCTCGAGGTGGCGGCGGGAAAGCAGCCAATATGCGCCGACGCCCGCGACGACGAAAGCACCGGCAAGCAGGGCCCCGGTCATCACGTGCGCCCATTGCCACCAAGCAAACGGCGAGAGCAATACCGCGCCGACGCTGCGCAGTTCGATCGTGCCGTCTTTCGCGATGGTGTATCCCACCGGGTGCTGCATCCACGCGTTCGTCGCCACGATGAAAAAGCCGGATAGCCACGAGCCGGCCCAAACCGCTACTGCGGAAAACGCATAAAAGGTGGGCGAAACGCGGCGGCGTCCGTACAGGAATACGCCGAGGAAGACCGACTCGATGAAGAATGCGTAGACGCCTTCCATAGCGAGCGTCTGCCCGACGACCGAACCGGCGCGCGCGGAAAATCCGGCCCAGTTCGTGCCGAATTGAAACTCCATCGGAATGCCGGTAACCACGCCGATCGCGAAGTTGATCGTGAAGATCTTCGCCCAGAAACGCGCAATGGCAATCGCGCGCTCGTCGTGCCGGCGAACGCCTTTGACCGTGTAGAAAGCAATAAACGGAGCAAGCCCCATCGTGCCGATGGGGAAGAGGTAGTGAAACATGATCGTGAACGCAAACTGAATGCGGTCCGCGATGAGTGCGCCTTCCACCGTCTTCTCCTGCGCATCACAGTAGCGCGGGAACGGCCCGGGCGCAAGCGACTTTAGCGCTTATGGGAGAACGAATCTTGGAAAGTACTCTTACGAACCGGATCGGAGAACGGGTAACGCTGTCTTCGCTCGGCGCAGCGATTACGTCAATCGTGGTGCGCGATTCGAGCGAACTTCTCGGTGAAGTCGCCGTTGCAGCCGGTGGGAGCGCCGGCAAAACGATCGGGCGCTATGCGAATCGCATCGCGGGCGGGACGTTCGATCTCGGCGGACGCGCCTACGCGCTTGCCGTCAATGAAGGGCGCAACACGCTGCACGGCGGACCCGACGGCTTTTCAAAGCGTCTGTGGGACTTCGAAGACGGCGAGTTCGTGCTGCGCAGTCCGGACGGCGATCAGGGTTTTCCCGGAGCGGTGGAGTGCCGCGTGCGCTATACGTGGAGTGATGAAGGTGCGTTGCGAATCGACTACGCTGCAACCACGGACAAGCCGACGATAATCAATCTCACCAATCATGTCTATTTCAATCTGAACGGAGAAGGCGACGTCTCATCGCACGAACTGCAGATCGCCGCGCAGAACTACACGCCTCTCGACGACGAGCTGATTCCCACGGGTGAAATCGCGCCGGTCGCGGGAACCGCATACGACTTTCGCGCAATGCGTCCCATCGGTGCGCAGAAGTACGACGTGAATCTTGCAATCGAGGGCTGGGACGGTTCGTTGCGGCGCGTAGCTGAATTGCGTGACGAGCGCGGCGGACGGCGCATCATCGTCGAGACGACGCAGCCGGGTCTGCAGCTGTATACAGGCAAACCCGGCGCGGTCGCCCTGGAAACTCAGCATTTCGCCGACTCGCCTCATCATCCGAATTTTCCGAGCACCGTCCTGCGTCCGGGCCGGCGTTTCGCGCAGACGACGATCTACCGGTTCGAAACGCTGACCTGACGCTCGCGGTCGATCAGCGCGCGCTTGCGCGGCAATCCCCATTTATAGCCGCCGAGTTCGCCGCTTTCGCGAATAACGCGATGGCATGGAATTACCAAGGCAAGCACGTTGTTTGAGCACGCGTGCGCGACGGCGCGCGCGGCCGCCGGCTGCCCGATCGCCCGCGCGACTTCACCGTACGAACGCACTTCGCCGTACGGTATGCTCTGCAGATAATTCCAAACGCGAAGCTGGAACGCCGTCGCGCGGATGTCCGCGGGTAAGTCGAGGTCCGGCTGCTCGCCGGAAAGGTTCCGTTGCAGCGCCTGAACCCACGCGATGAAATGCGGGTCCTGCGGTTCGCGCATCGGCTCGTGCGCGGCGTTCGGATATTCGGCGCGCAGCATCGCCTCGAGCTGTTCGTGCGAATCGCCGAACTGCACGAAGCACAAGCCTCGATCCGTCGCGCCGACCATCAGCAAGCCGAGCGGCGTCTGAAATGACACGTACGTAATGCGCACGGCCTCACCGCCGGAACGATACGTTTTGGGCGTCATGCCCAAGCGCGTGTCGGCGCGCTCGTACACGCGGCTGGACGAACCGAACCCCGCGTCGAATACCGCGGCCGTCACGTCTGCCGAGTGCTTCAAGTGCGTTTTCAAATTGCGGATTCTCTGCGCGTCGTGGTACTGCTTGGGCGTCACGCCGACCAATCTCTTGAACGTGCGCTGAAAATAGAAACGGCTCATGCCCGCACGCTCTGCGAGCGACTCGAGCGAGAGCGGTTCGTCGCTGTGGCCTTCGATGTATCGGCAGATCTCTTGCATGCGCTCCGCGCTGCGCCGCCGGCTTGCCCGTGTGTCCTGTTTCTTCATGACTCCAGCCTACGGCCTGTGACGTGGATGCGCCATCGGAAAGTTGCGCTCGTACCGGCGGCGAACGGGGTATCCATGAAGGTGCTGCGTTCTATCGCCCTCGGCCTCGCCATGCTCGCTGTCATCGCGGCGGCACCCGCCGCATCAGTACGCGTACCGCAAGCGCAGATCGACGCTGAGAATGCGCGCTGGAGCGCGCTCGGCGTGAAACTTCCGCCCGGCGGCATGGTGCTGGCACACCCGTACGCCGCGCCGTACTCGAATCGTTCGTTTGTCGTGCCCTACGCGTGGTATCAGTCGTTTTACACCCAGATGCGCGCGCATCACGACGTGCCGGTCGACCCAGCTGCGCTTCGCGAGGATCTACCGGTGCTGCGTCTGCTGGTCGAAAAAGCGTACGCCGGATATCAACCGGCTGCGGCGCGCGGGTGGAATTGGAACGCCATGTTTCGGCAATGGGACGCGCAGCTCGCGCGCAGCGGAAACAAAAAACTGGTATTGACCACTGCATTCGCACCATGGCTGAAGCTGCAAGACGTGCAGATCGACAACCATTCGGGTGTTGCCGGTTCCCTTGCGTTCACGAGCGGTTCGGTCAGCAGCGTGCTCGCGGCAGATCCGCACGGCTCATGCACGGCATTGCATTTCGGCGGCGCGAGCAGCAGCAAACTCGCTGCGCAGGATGCCGGGCAGCAGCCGCACGCGGTGCAGGCCTGGAATGGAGCTCAGCTCTCGCCCGCGTGGTACGTCAGCTATCCGAAACGCCTCGGAACCGCGACGAGCGTCACGTGCAGCGGACGCGCAGTTGCGCTGACGCCGGTTCCGCAAGTGCAGCCGCCGTCGCAGCGTCCGGTGTATCAATCGATAGGCGACGGTATCGCGTACCTGCGGCTGCCGACGTTCACCGACGCCAACAACGAAGCGCTGCGTACGGCGCTCTCCAAAGCGCAGAACTTGGGCAAGGAGCGCTTGGTGATCTTCGATTTGCGCGACAACGACGGCGGAAACGCGCCCTCCGATATTTTGACGAATTGGTTTGCGGAAAGCGCGATCGAACAAGCCGGATCGATGACGCAAACCGGTACGACGTCGTGCTTTGCGACGGCGCTGTCGTTCAGCTTGCAGCAGCAGCTCATCGGGGGATTGAAGCCGCCGGTTTCCGCCGGTCTGCAGCAAGCCTTGCAGCAAATCGCGGATTCGCTCAAGGGGGACGCGACGCCGAATTGCAGCGTGCAGCCCCAGCAAACAGCGGGCGAGCATCAACTGCGCGATCATCAACTTACGCTCGTGCCGCCCGGCCAAGGCCAAACGCGGGTCATCGCCCTGGTTGACGCCGGCTGCGGCAGCGACTGCGAATACATGACCTACGTGCTGGGGGGTCTGCCCGGCACGGTCATCGCCGGCGCCAGCACCTACGGCGTCATGGGCTTCACGCAGCCGGGCTACTTCGTTCTGCCGCACTCACGTGTGCCGTTTCGTCTGGCGCTGAGCCGCACCGATGCGTACGGGGACGGGCGCTCCGTGGACGGCTACGGCATCACGGTCGACGTTCTGCTCCCCACCGCCCAATCGCAGTCGCAATCGTCGATTACCGCATTAGCAAAAATGCTGGCTGGGACGTTACAGTAGGAGTAAATACCTATCCAATTCTGGTAGTCCTAGAAGCCCATGGTCCGAACGTCCGAATGAGCATAATATAGAGTTCACCGAATTGAGACGATCGGTTTACATTACGTTCTTCGGTTCTTCGTATTCTGTGGATAAAGGGGGCCAGAAGTGCAACGCCGTTTGACCATGGCGGTCTTTGGTGTCCGCTCTTGTGCATAAGACATTAAGAGCGCTGCGGATGATGCGTCCGCTGAGTCGATCCGTTGGAGCGATCTTGGTGGTCATCATCGCGATGCCGCTGATCAGCTTGTGGTCGACGCTGCGCATCGGTGCGCTGAGCGAACGCATCACCACGGTCGACGAAGCACGCCTGTCCATCTCGCGCACGGTGCGCTATGCGATCGCCGAAGAGGACGGCCTGCGCGGCTACTTGGCGACGCGTTCGCCGATTTTTCTGACGGGGTACCACGATGCCCACCCGCGCATCGTAGCGCTGCAGCGGCAACTCCCGCTCATGTTCCTGCAGGCGGGTTTGTACGAAGCCCTTCCGCCGCTCAGCGACATGACCCATCTGCACGATGCGTGGCACACTGACGTCGCCGATCCGCTCATCGCCAATCCGAGCCGCTCCGACGCGCTGGCGCTGCAAAAACACGGCAAGCTGATCACGGATAAGATACGCTCCGACGCCGATCAGATTCAGGCGTCCGCGGCGGCCTACGTGCGCGCATCGACGCAGCAGATGTCCGAGGTGTTGTTGACCGCCGGATTGCTCGCCGTGCTCTGGATTCTGATCGTCGGCACGTGCGCCGTGCTCATCGAGCGGCGCACGATCCTGCGCGAAACGGAACTGGTGATGTCGCTGGTCGCCGAGCGCGACGCGGTCGAACGCTTGAGCGAATGGCGTTCCCGTCTGCTGGCGATGCTCGCGCACGACTTCAAATCGCAGCTCGCAGTCGTAATCGGCGCAGCGCATCTGCTCGAAGATTTTCCGCAGCGCCGCGGCGATCCGCATTTGCTCGCATCCGTGCGAAGTGCGGGATATACGCTTGCCGAGATGGCCGACAACGCGATTCTGATGGCGCGCGCCCAAGAGCGGCGCCTGGCGCTGCAAAACAGCATCTTCGACATCTCCGAAATCGTGAGCAACGTCGTGCAGCGTTACGGCACGCAGCGCGAATTTCACTTATATCCCGACGCGCCCACCGCCATGGTCGAGGGCGACCGCGCCTATATCATGCGCGTGATGGACAACATCATCGGCAACGCGGTGAAATACTCCGAGTTGCCTATCGACGTGCGCATCACCGAAGAAGTGCACTACATTCGCGTGACGGTCGTCGATCGCGGCATCGGCATCGAGGAGCACGATCTGCCGCACATCTTCGAAGAATTTTGGCGCGCGGAACGTGCCGCGTATGCGAAGACCGGCTCCGGCGTCGGGTTGTTCATCGTCAAGCAGATCGTGGAAGCGCACCGCGGAAGCATTCGCGTGGAGAGTAAGATCGGGATGGGCACGACGGTAAGCGTGCGCTTTCCGCGAGCGCTTACCGCATTCACGGCGCCGATTCTCGAAACGGTCAAAACAGCAACGTAGCCAGTTCGCTCGTGCGCCGGAAACCAACGCGCTCGTAGAGCCGCAGCGCCGGCTCGTTGAAACCGTTCACGTAGAGACTCAGCGATGGAACCTCGAGCAGCAGCCGCGCGCAAATGCCGGCGAGCGCCTGCGTCGCAAGTCCGCGTCCTCGCAGATGTTCGGGCGTCCAGATGCCTTGGAGCTGCAGCGTACTTTCGCTGCGCGGGCCTGCGTTGCAGAAAAAACACAGTTCGCCGGCGTATTCGCCGACCCACCACAAACCGCGATCGATCATCATGCGAACGTTGGCGTTGAATTCGGCGCTGATGCCGCGCGGATCGTATTCGAGTTCGTGCTCGATCATCTTGGCGGAATTGTGCGCCACGAGCTGCCACTCGTCGGGGTGCGCCGTCCGCACGCGTACGCCGCCCGGCGTTACCGGAAGCGAAACGCGATCGAGAACGAGCACCGGCTGGCTTTCGCGAACGCGGCGCGGCGGCGGATGCCACTTGCTCACGCGCTCCCAATAGCGTTCGACAACTGCGCGCGGCCCGACGATCATGCGTTCGAAGCGGTATCCGGGCGCGATCTCGGAAAATGCGCGAATCGCCTCGTCGTCGTCGGCGGCCAGTACGACTTGACGCCCGAAGAACGCAACGCCGCACACGGAACCGTCTTTGCGAAGGTAGACGTACAGCGACGAGCGGGTGCCCGTAGAGCGGTCGGACGCGATCATCCACGACAAGAACACGTTGTCGTACGGCGTTTGCGCGAGAAATGCGAGCGCGGCGCGCTCGTGCGAGCGCGTAAGTCGCTGCGCCCCCGGTTGTTTCAGTTGAATTTCAGAACGAATGTCGGTGTACTGGTTGGTTGTTTGCTGCCTCCGTCGGGCTCGACGCTGACGGCGACGGCAGTGACTGTGGACGCGTCGACCGGAATCGGCACGACGGCCACGCCGCCGCGATTCGGTACGAACGTGACGGACGGTGACATGTGCGCCGCACCCTCATGCTGCGTCCATGCTTGATACACTTTACCCCTGGGCGGCGCTGGCAATTCGTCCATCGCCAAATATAACCGTTTGCTGTGTCGCACGACCTCTCCGTGAGAGACGGCGAAGCGTTCCGAATCCGGGGCGACGAGATCGGCGAGCGCGACGCGCTGATGGGCGAGTTCGAGCAGCAGGCGGTGGTTTTGCGCGTCGAGCTGCGCGACTTCCGTGCGTGTCTGGCGCATTTGATCGCCTTGCGAAATGTTCAGAATGCCGGTCACGAGCGCAAACACCAAGCACGCGGCCGCGACCGCGTACGCGGGCCACACGATGGGCCGAACGGCCCGCATCTCTGCCACGTTCGATCGCGCGGGCTGCGCCGCTTCGCGCCGCACTTCCCGCATGATGCGCGCTTTGAGCAGCGGGCTCGCAACGACCGCGCCGTGTTCCAGATCCGGGCACGATTCCGCCGAGTACGCGACGGATTCCGCCGCCGGGCGCAGCTGCTCGTATTCTTCGCGGCATTCCACGCAGGTTTTCAGATGCGCGCGCACCTGCCGCGCTTGGTTTTCCGGCAGCGACCCGAGCGCGTAAACCGCGACGTCGTCCAGCATCGCTTCGTGCGGGGTCATACGCTCACCGTTTCCTGCAGCGCGGAGCGCAGCTTGCGCAGCCCCGCGCGGATGCGCGTTTTTATCGTTCCGAGCGGGACGCCGGTGCGCCGCGACATCTCCTCGTGCGTAAGACCGCCGAAGAAGCCCATCTCGATGAGTTCCCGCTGCTCGGCCGGCAAATGCGCGAGTGCCGTGCGCACGAGATCCGCATTGATGTGCGCGAACGCGGTCTCATCCGGCATTTCGCCGGCCGGCTGCGATTCGTCGAGCTCCTCGTGCCGGTACGATTTGCTGCGCAGCAGGTCAAGCGCGCGATTGCGCGTCATGCGTACCAGCCATCCGGCAAAGTTCCCTGATTCAAACAGCTGCGGCGAACTCCAAATCTTCAAAAATACGGCCTGCGTGACGTCTTCCGCCGTGGAAACGTCACTCAGCATGCGCATCGCTACGCCGTATACCAAACGGTGATACGCGTCATACAACGCTTCGAAGGCCGCGGGATCTTTCGAACGCACGCGTGCCATGAGCCGACCGGCGTCTTCCACGATTCGATGCTTCGCTTCATCGGGAGCTTCCCCCGGTGCGTAACGGCCTAGGCTCCGCCGCGGATTGGCGGCGGCTCGTACTCGCCCACGACGGGCGGTACATCCGGCATCGCGGGCAGCATGTCGTCGACGCCGGAGAAGCGCGGAAGCGCGGGCGCCGCCGGGGGTTCGGAGGCCGGAGGCTTGGGCTGCTCGATCACGGTCTGCAATGCAACGATTTCCGGCGGAAGGTGCAGCAGCTCTTCCTCACTGCGCTTGGCCGAACCGCGAATGATATACGCTCGCTGCAAGCGGCGCAATCCCGGCAGCGGCAGCGTGCTCGTCGGAACCGCAACGAACTGTTCCGCGACCGGTTCGTACGTCGCGGCCGCCGCGAGAATGTACGCGTTGATTTCTTCGGCGGCTTGCTGCAGGCGTGAAGCGACGTTCGCGGGATTTCCGACGATCGCAAACTCACGCCGCTGCGCAAAACCGACTTCTCCGGCGACGACGGGCCCGGAATTCACACCGGCATAGACTTGAAACGGACGTCGCCCCTGCGCCTGCCAGCGCGCGTCCATTGCGTTGGCAAGACGAATGATCCGCAGCGCAGCGCGCAGCGCGCGATCCTCTTGAAACGTATCGCTCGTGAGGACGCCGAACACGGCCGTGATTCCGTCGGCGTGGAGCCTCTCGATGACGCCGCCATGGCGCACGATCGCGCGCCCCGCGACGGCATAGAACTCATTGAGATGGCGCAGCGTCTCTTCGGCGCTGAGTTCCTCGGCGAAGAAGCCGAAATTGCGGATGCGGCAGCACAGCACCGTGGCGTAATGCCGCTGCGCCCACAGCGAGCGCACGTCGCGGCGCGCGACGATTTCGTCCACCACGTGCGAGGGGACGTAGCGAGAAAACAGCTCGCGCAGACGATTCGACTCGTCGCGCTCGTGTACGTACCGGACGGCTAGGTAGCCCAGGCCGGCCAGGCCGGCAGCCGCCAGCAGGCCCGAAAAAATCGCGAGGAACATCCAATCGGGTTTTCGGCCGGTCGGGCTGCCGGGCTTACGGCGAGGCCTCGCCCCCCGCGCCGTCGTAGCTCGCCCCGATGGATGCGTTGGAACGAATCCGTTCTGCTATCGCGGGCTTTGCCGGCTACGACGACGTCTCGCGCCGCCGCGCCTCGGACGAGCAGATCCGGGCCTTCGTCGGCGAGGTGCTCGCCGAACTGCCCGCGCTCGAGATCGACAATTTGACCGCGGAAGATCGCGCTTGCTACGATCGCGTGCTGTTGCGCTGCGAATTCATCAACCAACACGTCTTCCGCCTATTTGACACGGACCCAACCCCGCAGCGAATCGAAGCGACGCTGCGGGCGGACGTCCTGGTGGTTGAAGCGGCATGCGCGCTGCGCGCGCAGACGGGCGGCAAGCCCGACGGCGTTCTCGCTGCTCTGAGCGAGGCGTTCGACAAGCGCGACGCGGCGATGCAGCTGGCATGATCCTGGCCCCAATCTTTATTCTCGTCGTCTTCTTGATCTTTGCGGGCCTCATGTACACGCGTGCAATGCCCGCGCTCCTCGCGGTTCCCGCGATGGCCGTGGTGATGGCGTTTGTCGCGGGTGTGCCTGCGGCGGGTGTCGGCGACATCGTCGTCAAGGGCGCCTCGGCGCTGGCGAGCGTGTACGTCACGGTGATTCTCGGAGCGATGCTCGGACGCGTGACGCTCGACACGGGCATCGCGAAGAGCATCGTGAATTTCGCGGCGGAGTTCGGCGGCGAGCAGCCGATGGTGCTGGCGCTGCTGTTATGTGCGGTCGTCGCCGTGTTGTTCGTGTCGCTCAGCGGCCTCGGCGCAATCATCATGGTCGGTTCGATCGTGCTGCCGATTATGATGACGACGGGCGTCCCGCGCAAGATTGCCGCCACGCTTTTTTTGATGGCATTTGCGCTCGGCTTCATTTTCAATTTGGTGAACTGGAAGTTTTACATCCAGCTCTTCGGCGTGAGCCAGCAGCAGATGTACGGCTACGCGCTCGTCCTGGCAGCCATCGATCTCGTCGCAATGATCGTGTACGCCGCCGTTTCGTTCAGCCGCTTGCGTGCGTATGCGACGTTTGCCGTGCGCGCCGAGCGCGAAGCGGAAAAGGGCGTGCCGTGGTTTTCGCTCATCACGCCCGTCCTGCCCATCGTGCTGTTTTACACGCTGCATTGGGACCCGGTGCTCTCGTTCATCATCTCGGCAGTCTACGGTGCGGTGACGACGCGCCCGTCGCGCGCGATCAGCACGCTCGTCGCAGCGGCGATTAAAGGTGTTGAAGACGTGGCGCCCGCAGTCGTGCTCTTCATCGGCATCGGTATGCTGTTCACGGCGACGAAGGAACCGCAATTCGTTGCGGCAATGCAACCGCTCGCGAATGCCCAAGCGCTGCACAATCCGTTCGTGTTCGTCGCGATCTTCGGTCTGCTCAGCCCGCTGGCGCTGTATCGCGGCCCGCTCAATCCCTTCGGCGTGGGCATCGCGATCTTCACCGTGCTGCTCTCCGCGCACGCGCTGCCGGCGGTCATTCTCGTCGCCGCGATCATGGCGGTGGTTCAAGTGCAGAACGTCTGCGATCCCACGAATACGGCGAACGTTTGGGTCGCAAACTACACGGGCGTGCACATTGATGAAATCACGCGCCGCACGCTTCCGTATCAAACCGCGGTGGCGATTTGCGGATGCATCGCCGTCGCAGTTGCCTCGCACGCGTTCTTCGGCCTGCGGCCGTTTGCCGCGGCGGTTCCTGCGGCGGCCGCAGCGGAACTCCCGCCGCCGGGCATGTTCGTCTCAACGCACGCGAGCGGCCGCATCGCGGTCGGAACCGACGGCAGCGCGGACGCAAAAACCGCGCGCGACACGATCGTGCGCGACCTCAATGCCGCCGGCGTGCAAGCGTTCGCGAGTCAAAGCGATCCCGATGCGCAAGACTGCGCTCGAAAACCGTATGCTGCGTACGTGCAGGTGCTCTCGACGCGGTTTGCCCTGATCCAAGGGACGGACGTCGACGTCGGCGTGCGGCTCTTCGATTGCGGCGGCTGGGTTGTGAATGAATGGCACGACCACGCCGTGTTCGCGCACCCGTTGGCTGACGAGGTTGCATCCCTGGCGCGGCAAGGCGCTGCGCGCATGCGAGACTGGGGTGCGCACAACGGCGAGCGCTGGCAGCACTTGCTCGCGCAAGGGTTGGCATATGCTGCAGGCGATCCGCCTTCATACTACTATTCACTCTTCAAGACCGTCGACGGCAACATGCGCGTCTACGTGCGCGCGGGCGGGCCGGCGTATGCCGCCGGCATGCGAACGAACGACGTCGTGAACAAGCTCGACGGACAGTTTTGGTGGGAATACGGCACCTATCAAACGCAAGAACGCGCCTACGACGGAAAGCCGCATAGTTTCGAACTGCAGCGCGGTAACACCACGCTGAACATCCAACTCGGAGAACCATTTTCTGCATGACGACGATCGATTCGCAGCTCGCGGACTATTGCACCGAGCACGAGCAGCATTACGTACAAGAGCTGACTTCTTGGGTAAGCATACCGTCGGTGTCCGCCGACCCGGCGCACCGCGGCGACGTGCGCCGCTGCTGCGAGCGCCTCGTGCGGCGCATGAGCGAAATCGGCTTGAGCGCGCAGGTCCTCGAAACGGACGGCAACCCGCTCGCATACGGCGAGTGGCTCAAGGCGCCGGGAAAACCGACAATCGTGATATACGGACACTACGACGTGCAGCCGGCGGATCCGCTGGACCTTTGGCATTCGCCGCCCTTCGAGGCGCAAGTGCGCGACGGAAACATTTACGGGCGCGGCGCCGTGGACGACAAGGGTCAAGTGTTGATGCATCTGGCGGCGATCGAAGCGCATCTGCGCACGCGAGGCTCGCTGCCGATCAACGTGAAAGTGGTCGTCGAAGGCGAAGAAGAGATCGGTTCGCCGAACTTCGAAGCGGCGCTCGCGCGGTATCAGGAGCAATTTCGCGCCGATCTCGCGGTCATTTCCGATACGGCGGTGTACGCCGAAGACGTTCCGTCGTTGACGACGTCCATTCGCGGCTTGGTGCATTGGGAGATTGCCGTGCACGGACCGAACGAGGATCTGCACTCGGGATACTTCGGCGGTCTCATCGTCAATCCGATTGAGGCGCTCGCAAAGATCGTCGCAGCGTTGAAAGACGCGGACGGACGCGTGAACGTCCCCGGATTTTACGACGGCGTGCACGAGCTGCACGAAGCCACGCGCGACGAATTGCAGCGCTTGCCTTTCGATGAAGCAAAAGAAGCCGAAACGCACGGTGTGCCGGAACTCGGCGGCGAACGCGGGCGCTTTCCGCTGGAGCGCCAATGGTTTCGCCCGACTCTCGAATGCAACGGCATCTGGGGCGGCTATCAAGGTCCGGGGAGCAAAACCATCATTCCGAGCTGGGCCAAAGCCAAAATCTCGGCGCGTCTCGTCGGCGATCAGCACCCGCAGCGGATAAAGGCGGCGGTGCGCGATTACATCCTCGCTCACGCGCCGCGCGGTGTCCGCGTCGAAGTCGAATCCTCCGGCGACGTGCGCGCGGTGACGACGTCGCGCGATCACCCGGGGGTCGCCGCGGCCGCGCGCGCCATGGAGGCGGGATTCGGAAAAACGCCCGTGTTCATCGGCACCGGCGGCACGATCGGTCCGGTCGCGAGCTTCGATCGGATATTGAAACTGCCGCAGGTACTCATCGGCGTCGGACTGCCCGACGATCGCATTCATGCGCCGAACGAAAAGTTTTCGCTCTCGCAGTTCTTCGGCGGGATCAAGACGATGTGCGCACTGTACGATGAACTCGGAGCGTTGTGAGCAAGCATACGGCGCGGTTTTCCGGCAGAGCCGATGCATACGGCGCGCACCGGCCAAGCTATCCGCGACCGGCGATCGACGCGCTGCTGCGCGGTCTCGGACCGGAGAATCAGTTGATTGTCGCGGACGTCGGCGCGGGAACCGGCATTTCTGCGAATCTGCTCGCCGAGCGAGTCGCGTCCGTTGTCGCGGTCGAACCGAACGCGTCGATGCGCGAGCGTGCCGAGTCGCGCCCAAACGTCCGTTGGGAAGACGGAACGGCCGAAGGATTACCGCTGCCCGATAAAAGCGTCGACGTTGCCGCGGCGTTTCAAGCCTTTCATTGGTTCGACGCAGAGCGCGCATTTGCCGAACTCTCGCGCGTAGCCCGCCGGCGGGTCGGCTTGCTGCAGTACGAGCGCGACGAAACGCAGCCGTTTTCAGCGGCCTATGCAATGATCGTTCGCCGTTTTGCAATCGACGACACGGAAGCGCTGCGTCTGCGCACGCTCGATCGGTTTTCGGCGCTTGCCGGACAGGCCGTGCGCCGCGCGGTCGTGCCGTTCAAGCAGCGGCTGACGCTTGAAGGCGTGGTCGGTCGCGTGGATTCTTCCTCGTATCTTCCGCGCGAGGGAGAAAGCGCCGTGGCGTTGCGTCAGGAGATGCGCGATCTGTTCAACCGTTTCGAGCGCGGCGGGAGCGTGGATATGGCGATGAACGTGTACGTCCTCGCCGCCGATCTTGCGTAGACTTCGTGGGGGTGCCCTGCCGGCTTTGCCGGTAGGGGGTGCGTAGCGGTGAGCGGAGCACCTGTTAAACAACAGGGTGCCCAAACCAGTCGAAGACTGCGTTTGGGAATCGACGTTGGGGGAACGTTTACGGACGTCGTTGCGATCGATGCCGAATCACGAAGCGTCGTTGCGCGCGTGAAAGTGCCGACGACGCACACCGCTCCGGAGGGTGTTGCCGCGGGGATCATCGGCGGCATCGAAGCGCTGCTGGCGCAGACCGGAATTTCGGCGGACGAGGTGGCCTTCATCGCGCATTCCACGACGCAAGCGACGAACGCACTGCTCGAGGGTGACGTTGCAAACGTCGGCGTGCTCGGTCTGCTCGACGGACTTGGAGCGTTGGCACGCATGCAAATGCACTTCGGACGCCTGCAGCTCGCGCCCGGAATTCCGTTCGAGGCGCGCTTTGCGTTCGCGCGCGGCGGCGACGAGGCGCACCGCGCTATCCAAACGCTGCGGGATGCAGGCGCGCAGGCTATTGCGGTCTCGCAAGCATTCGGCGTCGACCGTCCCGGCCCGGAAAGCGCCGCGGTCGCGCAGGCGAAAGCGGCCGGACTCTACGCAACCGCGGGACACGAAGTCAGTACGATGTACGGCTTGCGCGCGCGCACGCGCACCGCGGCGCTCAACGCGGCGATATTGCCGAAGATGGTACGCACCGCGCGCATGACCGACGACGCGGTGAAACGCGCGACGATCGCTTCGCCGCTGATGGTGATGCGCAGCGACGGCGGCGTCATGGACGTGCGTGAAATGGAACGGCGGCCGATCCTGACGCTGCTCTCCGGACCCGCAGCCGGCGTTGCGGGCGCGCTGCTGCACGAGAACGTCACCGACGGCATCTTTATCGAAGTGGGCGGCACGAGCGCGGATTGCTCCGCGATTCGTGCCGGCATGCCGCAAATGCGCCCGGCGCGCGTCGGAGGCCACCGAACGATGCTGCGCACGCTCGACGTACGCACGTTAGGTATCGCCGGCGGAAGCATGATCCGCGTCAACGACCGGAACATCGTGGACGTAGGCCCACGTTCCGCGCACATTGCGGGATGCAAGTACGCAAGTTTCATCGATCCGGAAATGTTTGAAGGCGCGCGCATCGAGCGCATGCGCCCGACGCAGCACGATACGCCGGACTACGCGGCAATCATCGCGCGCGACGGTGCGCACATTGCGCTGACGCCGACGTGCGCATCCAATATGCTGGGCTTCGTGCCCGAGCACGCATTCGCGCGCGGCAACGCGGAATCGGCGCGACGCGGTTTCGAGTTGCTTGCCGCGCATTTGCACGCCGAGCCCGAGCAGCTTGCGCGCGATCTGCTCGACATTGCGTCGGAAAAGTTAATCGCCGCGGTCAACGAGTTGATTGCCGACTACGAACTGGACCGCGAGACGCTCGTCGTCGTCGGCGGCGGAGGCGGCGCGGCCGCTCTCGTGCCGTACCTCGCGCAGCGAACGCATGTGGAGTTTCGCCTTGCACGCGACGCGGAAGTCATATCGCCGATCGGCGTCGCGCTTGCGCTCGTGCGGGAAGTGGTGGAGCGAACCATCGTCGACCCGGCTCCCGAAGACATCGTGCGAATCCGGCGTGAGGCGCAAGATGCGGTCGTTGCCGCCGGAGCATCTCCCGAACGCGTCGAGGTGGCGGTCGAAATCGATACGCAGCGAAATCTGGTACGCGCCACCGCGTCGGGCGCTAGCGAACTTGCCGAGAGCGCTGCACGCGCGGCCGAAGACGATGAAACGCTCGTGCGCATGGCGGCGGCGCTGTTGCATGCGGAACCGGCGGACCTCGAGCGCGTTGCGCAGACTGACGCACTCGTCGTGTTCGAACGCGAGCGCGTCGTTCGCAGACGATTCGGACGCTCGCAGCAAAGACGCGATCTTCGCGTCGTCGATCGCACCGGCGTCGGCCGGCTTGCATTGCGCGACGCGTATGTCCGTTCGTGCCGTGCGCAGGAGGCTATCGCGCAGCTGCGTATTGCCGTCGAGGAAGCTACGGCATTCGGCGACGTGGGCCGGGCGCTGCCCGACATTTACGTGCTGCACGGTGCGCGCATCGCCGATTTCAGCGGTCTTGCGTCGGCGGATCAGGCCGCCGCGCTCGCGGAAGAAGAACTCGCAGGGCGCGTGCCGGACGCGCAGATCGTTATTTTGACTGCTTCACGCCAGGCATAGCATAGGGTTGCAACTCCTCAGGGTGCGAACGGAGCCACTCGATGATGCGGGCGCGCTGTTCGAGTTCGCCGCTCGCAAGTATCGACGTGTCGAGGGCGCAAATGCGATCCGAAATGCTTGCCCAGTTGTGGTCGTCCATCGAACCGTCGGTTTCATCGCGGAGTGCGCGGCGCGCAAACTGACGCTGCTCGAAATCGAGCCCCAAACGCGGCGGCGGGAAGTGCGTGAACAAGGCGTTTAGGGGGAAGTCTCCACGGTCTTGTGCCAGGACCTCGGATCGACGGATGCCGCAGACGAACGGGCGGCAGTTCGCCGGCACGTGTGCTGCAGCCGGATGGTCGAGAGAATCGCTGCGCATGACAAAGCCGAAACGCGCGTTGATGTCCAGCCACCACCGGTCGTAGAATTCATTCGTCAAGCTTCGCAAGTTTAAGCCGGCGTGGTCTCGGAAGAATTCCGCCGCAAGCGCGACGATAACCCCGTAATTCTCGGCTTCGCTCTTCATCGGCGCATAGCCGTGATGCAGAACGAACACGTCTACGCCCCAGCCCGCGTTTGCTTCCGCGATTTCGTCGCGCGTCATGATCGGCGATTTGCCGCGCTGCCACGCTTCGAGGACTCGAGACGCGACGAACGGCTGCGGATCTTCCGATAGGCTGTCCATGAATTCGGCTTTCAACATAACGCTGATCCCGAAGGCCAGCAAGGGCGATTTCGTGCCGCCCGTGACGACGCTGGAAAAACCCCATTCATTGTCGATGATCTGTTGCCACAGCTCGCGGAACGCGGCTAGTTGATCAACGTCGTACAGGAAGCGATCGTTAATCAACGCTTGCGCCTCGGCAAAATCTTCCGCATGCGTTTGACGCCCTTGCAAAAGCATTGCCCTGCTCGGTATGGCATCTGACGGTTACAGTCCTTCCACCCCGGAGGCTGCGCCCGCGCAACCTTTCCCGGCAGCGTGGGTAAGGCTCCGGTATGGCCCGCATTGCGATAGAAAGCAATAACCTTCACGTGCAGCTCTCACCCATGGACAAGGTTTGGGCCGTGCACGGGTCGCTCGTCATCCCGCTCGCGCACGTGACGCTTGCGCGCGTCGAGGACGAGAACGCCTGGCAGCATCTCTGGGGAAAGATCATCGGCACCAACGCTCCGGGCTTGAAGATGGCCGGCACGTTTTTCTATCCCGGCGGTCTTGCTTTTCTGGACTACGCGGACGGCAAGAACTGCGTCGTGCTCGAAACGCAGCATGAGCGGTTCAAGCACGTCATCGTGCAGTTGGACCGCGATCAGAATCCGGATGCGTTCGTCGCCGAACTGAACCGCCGCATCGGACGAGCGTAACGCTCCGTATTTCGTGGTATTGACAACTTTCGATATAAGAGGCAATATCGACGTATGTCGATGCAATGCTGTTGCCCGCCAAAGGGTTTGGCCGCCGACGTGTTCACCGAATCGGCCGCAATGTTCAAGGCGATTGCCGATCCGCACCGGCTGACGATTCTCGCGACGCTCGCGCGGGCGAGCGAAGAGGTGTGCGTGTGCGATTTCACCGAGGGGCTGCCGCTGAATCAACCGACCGTGTCGCATCATCTTCGCATCTTGCGAGAGGCCGGCTTGGTGACGTGCGAACGCCGCGGTACGTGGGTGTATTATGAACTGGCCGACGGCGCACATGAGCGATTGAGCGATGCATTGGCCTCGTTGTTGAAACCGAAAGTGAAAACATGAAGACGCATTTGAACTTCGCTACGGCTGACCTCGAGCAGAGCGTGGCTTTCTACTCCACGCTCCTTGACGCACGGCCGGCAAAAGTGCAAGACGACTACGCCTTGTTCATCACCGATGAGCCCGGCTTAGAACTGGCGCTCGATCTCAACGACGCGGTGTCACCGGCGCGGGACGCGCACTACGGCATCTACGTCGAAACGGCGGACGACGTCGAGCGCGCCATCGAACGGTTGCAGGGCGCCGGTCTCGCCGCTTCCATCGAGCGCGAAGAGACCTGCTGTTACGCAAGTCAAACGAAGGTCTGGGCGATCGACCCCGAGGGACGCCGCTGGGAAGTGTACACGGTGCACGAAGAGACCGACCAGCGAGATGATTGCTGCGCTTCGCCGGATATGTGCAAATAATAATGGCGTGGGCCGCGATGCTGCTCACGCCATTTCGTTTTTGTCTAGTCGAAGGGTTAGTTCACGCGCGGTTGCGCTACGGCAACACCTTCGGCTTCCTGCAGAGCAACGGTGCTCCGGTTTCTGCCGTACGCGAAGTAGAAGATAAGGCCGGTTACGAGCCACACGAGAAACGCGAACCACACGAGCGGGAAGAAGCCCCACAAGACCGGATTGCCTACCTTCAGGAAGTAAATCATGATCACCGCGGAGACCACTGTCAGAACCGGAATCAGGTATGGACCGCCGGGTATCGTGAATTTTCCGGTCAATTCCGGATGTCGATTGCGCAGCCTGGGGACTGCGCACGCCACGAGGATGAAGGCGACGAACGTCCCCATATTCGTCAGCGATCCGAGAATGCCGATTGGGAAGAACGCGCCGGCTGCGGCGATGACGATTCCGAACAGAATCTGCGATATCCACGGTGTGCGCCACGCCGGATGCAGCGTAACGAAGACCGGCGGAATCAGTTTATCGCGCGACATCGCGTAGAAGATGCGCGTTTGCCCGTACATCATGACCAGGAGCACCGTCGTCAACCCGGCGATGGCGCCGAACGAGATGACGATGCCTGCCCACTGAAGACCGACGCTGTTCACGGCAAATGCAACCGGAAAAGCGACGTTCAGTTGGTTGAACGGCACCATTGCGTCCAGAATAGCTGCGACCACCAGATACAAGACCGTGCAGATCGCCAGACTCATGAGAATGCCGAACGGAAGATCCTTGCCCGGATTTCGTGCTTCTTCAGCGGTGGTTGAAACCGCGTCGAAGCCGATATAGGCGAAGAACATGAAGGCCGCGCCGCCGAGCGTGCCTCCCCAGCCGAACGGGAAGTATCCGCCGAGTCCGGTAGTCGGTCCCGCCGGCAGGTTGTAGTTGGCGAAGTTCAGGTGCTGCACGCCGATGACGATGAAGAACAGCACGATCGCAACTTTGATTGCGACGATGACTGCATTCACCGTGCCCGATTCGCGCGTGCCCTTCACCAGCAAGAGCGTAATGAGCAAGATGATGCCGGCCGCGGGCAGATTCGCGATACCGGGCGTTGCGTCCCAATGGCTATGCTGCCACAGCTGCGGAATCGTCACGTGAAAGAGCGTCTGCAGAATGTTCGTGAAGTAGCCGGACCAGCCGACGCTCACGGTCGAGGCGCCCAGTGCGTACTCGAGCACGAGGCCCCACCCGACAACCCATGCGAAAAATTCGCCGGACGTCGCGTACGTATAGGTGTACGCGCTGCCTGAGATCGGAATTTTGCTGGACACTTCGGCATAGCAGAGCGCCGCGAGAGCGCTGACGATGCCGGCAACGACGAACGAGATGGTGAGCGACGGGCCCGCGCGGGTCGCCGATGCAACACCGGTGAGCACAAAAATGCCGGTGCCGATGATCGCGCCGATGCCCATGGCGGTAAGGGCCCACGGCCCCAGCGATCGCTTCAGTCCGTGCTCGTGGTCGGAGCCCTCTGCGAGGATTGTCGCGAGCGGCTTAACTCGTGAAAGCAGCATATCAAGCCCGGAAATTGCACTTTGCCGGGCGCGTCCCTGGTTTCTGTCCGGTAAAAGTCACACGGTGCCAGGAGCCTGTCGCAGACTCCTACTCGGCGCGCGAGTATCCGACGTATAATCCGCGTCCCGCAAAACCGCCGGCCTCGTGGTCGACGAAAAGCCGGGCGTTGCGGAATGCGTTGCGGTACTGGTCGTCCGTGAAGAGCGTGAGGCGATGCGGCTCGGTGAACGTGCGGATGCCGTCGCGCGAGGCCACCATATAGTGGAAGTTGAGCACCGAGACGTTGGCATCACGCCGGCTCACGCTCATGCGCGCGACCTTGAGGTTGGGATCGTCCACGTACAAAGCATGCACTGCCCCGTCTTGCCAGTCTTCCGGACGAACCCACGGCTCGACGATAACCGCACCGCCCGGTTTCAGATGCCGCGCGAGCGTCTGCAGCGTTTGATCCAGCCGCTGCGTGTTCGGCGCGTAGGCGATCGCGCCGCCCATGCAGATGATTGCGTCAAACCGTTTGCCCAGATTGAATCCGATCATGTCGCCCAGGTGAAACGGCACGCCCGGATTACGTTCGCTCGCGATGTCGATCATGGAACGCGCGACGTCCAATCCTTCGCATGCGAAGCGGTCGCGCAAAAACTCGATGTGCTTGCCCGTCCCGCAAGCCACGTCGAGCAGCGCGTTTCCGCCGGAACGGGAACGATCGCCGATGATCTGCGCGATGCGCGCGGCTTCGGCGGCGTAGTCTTTTCCGAGCGAACCGTAGAGCGCGTCGTAATACCGTGCGGATTGGTTGTACATTTGAACGAGTTTCATTTTGGCCGCAGCAGCGCGGAGCCTGCGTAGTCCTGAGTTTGTCGAAGGGGTACCGAGCGAGCGTCGTAAAACCAGCCGATCATGTTCGACGTACTCGTCGTCGGCGGCGGAAATGCCGGATGCGCCGCGGCGCTCGCGGCCGCGCGGCACGGCGCAAAGACGCTGCTGGTTGAGCGCTACGGTTTTTTAGGCGGTACCGCTACCGCCGCCATGGTGGGGCCATGGATGACGTTTCACTCAGGAAGCAAGCGCATCGTCGGCGGCATCGCGCAGGAAATTGTCGAGCGGCTGCAGCGAATGGGCGGCTCGCCCGGACACGTGCGCGATTCTTCCGATTACGTTCCGACTATTACGCCGTTCGATCCCGAGATGCACAAGGCGCTTCTCTTCGAAATGATGCAAGAGTCCGGCGTGCAGTTGCTGCTGCACGCCTACTTTCTGCGAACGGTGATGCGCGGGACCGAAGTTGAAGGGGCGGTGTTTGCAACGGTCGCGGGCGAGCGCGAGTACAGCGCGGCGTTCACCATCGACGCGACGGCGGATGCGTACGTCGCGGCCTCCGCCGGCGTTGCGACCCAGCAGGGCGACGAGCGCGGCCGCGTGCAGCCGGCGAGCTTGATGTTCCGCCTCAGTCACGTCGACCTTTCGAAAACCGCTACGTACGTACGAATGCATCCCGATCAAATGCGTACCTCGCTCAAAGCCCACGAACGGTTGGCGCCGGCGATGACGGCCGTCGCCGGACTGTACGACTTGTGGAACGACGCGTTGGAACAAGGCGAGGTGGACGTCCCGCGCGAGCTGGTCTCGTTCTTCATCACGCCGTATGCCGACGAAGTCAGCGTGAACATGACGCGCGTGACGAACATCGATCCGCTCAATCCCGACGATCTCACGCGTGCCGAAGTCGAAGCGCGCGAGCAGGTGATGGATCTTTTGGAATTCTTCCGCAAACGCGTGCCGGGATTCGAAAACGCGCGCATTGCGGCAACCGGCACGCAGATCGGCATTCGTGAATCGCGCCGCATCGTCGGCGAGTACACGCTTACGCGCGACGACGTGCTGAACGCGCGCCATTTCGACGACGCGGTCGCGCGCAGCGCGTATCCAATCGATATTCACAATCCTTCCGGCAGCGGCACGGTAACGCACCGCTTGTCGGAAGGTCAAAGCTACGAAATTCCTTACCGCTGCATGGTGCCCGCTCACCGCGATCGATTGCTCGTGGCGGGGCGCTGCATTTCGACGACGCACGAAGCACTTGCATCGACGCGTCTTACACCAACGGTCATGACGCTGGGGCAGGCGGCCGGAACCGCCGCCGCGCTGGCGAAACACACGAGGAGCACTTTGCGTACGATTGACACCCGGCGATTGCGGGCGGAACTCATTGACGATGGAGTGCTCTTGTAAAAATGCATCCGGTATTTGAACTCGCGCAGCGTTACGGCATCGAGATCGAGTATGCAGATCTCGGCGAATGGGGCATGGACGAATTGCGTTCGGAATACGATCCCGACGGACCGGTCATCCGCGTCAACAAACGCGTGATCGAGCATTTGCCGGTCGGGGAGATCGGCGACTTCATCGCATTCTCCGTCGCGCACGAACTGTATCATCATCGCGAGCATCGCGGCGAGATTCCGCGCTTGCCCGATCGCGCGGCACGCGAAACCGCCGCAAACGACTTTGCCCGTAAGCTCTTGGCTACCACGGCGCCCTCGGGGAGATAACGTGTTAGCAGCAGACCTACGCGCCTTGAGGTTTTGGGGGCCCCATGAAATGGGGGGCGCGCAGGCTAGGCGGGAGTGCCCTTAAATTTGAAACTCTTCGCCGGCATCGACGGCGGGCAAAGTTCCACGAGCGCCGTTATCGGCGATGAAACGGGCCGCGTGATCTCGCGCGGTACCGGCGGTCCGGCCGACGAGGTCGGCCAAGATTCGACTTCAGTTCGTCTGCGCGACGCATTGCGCGCTTCGCTCGGCGATGCACTCGCGCGCGCCGGACTGCCGGCCGATCAGCGGTTCGACGCGATCGTCGCAGGCATCAGCGGTTACGAAGGGCGCGTCTACGGACGCGATCCCGAGTTGCCTTCGAATCGTGTGCGCTTCGTGCACGATACGGAGATTGCGCACGCGGGCGCGCTCGACGGAAAGCCGGGCATCGTCGTCATTGCCGGAACGGGTTCGGTGGCCTATGCGCAAGGTGAAAACGGCGAACGCGCGCTTTGCGGCGGATGGGGCTATGTGTTCGGAGATGAAGGAAGCGCGTTTTGGTTCGCCCGCGATGCGCTTTCGGACGCGATGCGCGATGCCGACAACGGCGAGCAGCACGAACTGACGCCGCTGTTCTTGCAGCATTTCGCGCGCCCTTCGCTTCGCTCGATCGCGCGCGCATTCTATGCCGGCGAGCTGAGCCGCAGCGATCTCGCTTCCGTCGCGCCGGCGATCATGCAGCTCGCGGCGAGCAGCGAGCGCGCGGCGCAGTACGTTCGCGATGGCTCGGCCGCGCTGGTGCTGCTCGCGAAGCACGCGGCGCAGCGTGCGAACATCGTCGCGCCTGCAGTTGCATTTACCGGGGGCCTGCTGCGCGACGCGGGTTTCAGCGGCCAGATCGACCGGTGGATGCGCGAATTGCTTCCAGATGCGCGGCGCGTTCGACCCGCTCGCGACGCAGCGGAAGGCGCCTTGCTGATCGCGTATCGCTCGGCATGAGCTTGCTCGATCGTTTGCGCGGCGGCCTCATCGTCTCGGTGCAGGCCCGTGCCGGTTCGTCGCTCGACGATCCGCACGTGCTCGCGGCGATGGCCAAAGCCGCCGAAGAAGGCGGCGCGGCCGGCGTGCGGATTCAAGGCACGCGGAACCTCGAGGCCGTTCGCAAGCGCGTAAGCATTCCGATCGTCGGCATCGTCAAGCGCGAGTATGACGGCTTCGAGCCGTACATCACGCCGACACTTCGAGAAGTGCGCGAAGTGCTCGAGTGCGGCGCGGAGATAGTCGCCTTCGACGCGACCGGCCGCCTCCATCCGCAAGGCGTGACCACGGCGGAGTTGTCGGCAGCCGTCCACCAGGGCGGCGCGCTCGCGATGGCCGACTGCGCGCTGGCCGACGACGGTGTGTGCGCTCGCGCGGACGGCGCGGACATCATCGCGACGACGCTGTGCGGCTATACAAAGGAAACCAAAGGCACCGCGCTGCCCGCGCTCGAGCTCGTGCGGGCGTTCGCCCAATTGGATTGCTACGTCATCTGCGAGGGCGGTATCCACGCGCCGCAGGCCGCTGCCGCGGCGGTGGCAGCGGGAGCCGATGCCGTCGTGGTGGGGACGGCAATTACGAACACGCAGTGGCTTGCCGGCCAGTACGCGGCTGCGCTGATTCGATAAGGGCAGCTTAGGGCAACCTAAGTCGTGGCCCGCATAGGACGGGAATTACTATAGTCAAATAGGGTCCCTCTTACATTGCTTGCGCTTTTTGGGGTTAGCCACGTTGGCAGAAAATAGAGATCCGGTCGTGCATTTGGACCGGGGGTTCTGGACGGCGACCGCAGTCATCGTGCTGCTGGGAATCGTCGCCATCTTCTGGTGGATCTATGCACCGATCCAAAGCATCATGCCGGAAGCGGTCGATCGCGCGCGGCAGATCGATCTGCTCTACCGCTTCCTGGCGGCCTCGGGTACCGCGCTGCTCGTCGCGGTCATCGGCTACATTCTCTATTTCGTCTTCCGCTTCCGCAAGCGGCCGACGCATTCGCCCGACGACATCGGCTTACAGATCCATGACAACCACAAGCTCGAGTTTTGGTGGACGCTGATCCCGGCGATGTACATCGTCGTGCTGGCGGCCATCAGCGTGAATCTGTTCTTCCAAATCGAGCCCGTCAACGCGCAAGGCAACACCCTCGTCATCGAGGCGCTCGGCCATCAGTGGTATTACACGTTCCGCTATCCGGGCATCAACGGTGAAGTCAAAGAGATGCACTTGCCGCTCGGGCAACCCATAACGCTGCACGTTTCATCGTACGACGTCATACACTCGTTCTGGGTTCCGGAGATGCGGCTGAAGGCCGACATGGTGCCGGGCCTCATCAATACGCTCGTCTTCACGCCCACGCGCCCCGGGAAATACGAGCTGCTGTGCACGGAGTTCTGCGGCACGCTGCACGGCGATATGCGCAGCGGCACGCCGAACGATCCGGCATACATCTACATCGACCCGCCCGGCAAGTACAAAGCGTGGTACGACGCGACGCAGAGGGCGAACGCGCATATGAGCAACGCCATCGCCGTTGCATCTGCCGGCGCGGTGAGTTTGACCGGCGGCGATGCGGCGGCCGGCAAATCGCTCTTCCAGACCAAGTGTTCGGCGTGTCACGCCCTTGGACCGTTCACACAGAAAATCGTCGGTCCGGGACTCAAAGGCGTGCTGCACGACCCCGCGCATCCCAACTTGGTAAACGGCGATAAAGCGACGCCGGACGACGTCGCAAAGATACTACAGAACGGCTTCAACGGCCCGATGGGCACGATGCCGAACCAAACGGCGAACGGGTTGACCGATAAAGATATCGCGAATCTCGTCGCATTCCTGAATTCCCTCAAGTAACGTGGAGCTAGCATGGCTGTAGCAGCGGTACACTCGGGCGGCATTGCCGACCACATTCATCCGGAGCCGGAAAGTTTTCTCCGCAAGTACGTGTTTTCGATCGATCACAAGATCATCGGAATTCAGTACATCGTTACGTGCGGAATCTTCATGATGCTGGCCGGCGCGCTGGCTGAACTCATCCGGGTTCAACTGATGCGGGCAAACGGCGGATTCATGACGCCGGACACGTATAATGCGGTCTTCACGATGCACGGTTCCACGATGGTGTGGTTCGTCATCATTCCGCTGCTGACGGGCGGTTTCGGAAACCTGATCTTCCCCGTGCAAATCGGCGCGCGCGACGTTGCGTTCCCATGGCTGAACATGGTTTCGTACTGGATATTTCCGGTCGCCGGCCTCATGCTGTACTCGTCGTTCCTGATGGGCGCACCCGTGGCCGGTTGGACCGAGTATCCGCCGATGTCCCTGCAAGGCGGGGCCGGTACGTCGATGTGGTGCGCGGCGGTCTTTCTGATGGGCATCGGCTCGACGCTTACCGGCATCAACTTCCTCGTGACGATCCTGAAGATGCGCGCTCCCGGCATGACGTTCACACGCATGCCGCTGTTCGTGTGGGGCCAGTTCGTTACCGCGCCGCTGCTGATGATTGCAACGACGGCACTCGGCGCCGCACTTGCAGCGTTGTTCGTTCAGCGCGAGTTCGGCGTGCCGTTCTTCGACCCGACCAAAGGCGGCAGCCCGCTGCTGTGGCAGCACATGTTCTGGTTCTACTCGCACCCCGCCGTGTACATCATGATTCTGCCGGCGTTCGGCATGATCTCCGAAATCTTCCCGACGTTCGCGCGCAAACCGATCTTCGGCTATAAGATGATCGCGTTCTCGTCGTGCGCGATCGCGATTCTCGGCTTCATGGTCTGGGCGCACCACATGTTCACCTCGGGCATGGCGCCGACGCTGGAACTGCCGTTCATGGTGCTGACGATGCTCATCGCCATTCCGACGGGCGTCAAGATTTTCTCGTGGACGACCACGCTGTTCGGCGGCATCCTGGAATTCACGACGCCGATGCTGTACTCCATCGGCTTCCTCATCCTGTTCACCATCGGCGGCGTCACCGGCGTGTTTCTGGCGGCGGTGCCGTTCGATCTGCACGCACACGGGACGTACTTCATCGTCGCGCATTTCCACTACGTCATTGCGGGCGGGAGTTTGATGGGTGCGCTCGCCGCACTGTACTTCTGGTATCCGAAGATGACGGGCCGCATGATGAACGAGTCGTGGGGCAAGTGGTCGTTCTGGTTGTACATGATCGGCATGAACGGCACGTTCTTGCCGATGCACTGGCTCGGTCTGTGGGGTATGCCGCGCCGCTACGCGGTGTACGATCCGCAGTTCCAAACGTGGAACCAAATCGAGTCGTGGTTTTCGTTCGTGATGACGGCGTCGATTCTGCTCACGATTTTCAACGCGATCTGGTCTATTAAGTACGGCAAGAAGTCCGGTGCGAATCCGTGGCGCGCGCGTACGCTCGAGTGGCAGATTCCCTC
>DATGJX010000069.1:0-3089 GCA_035294905.1 Vulcanimicrobiaceae bacterium
AGCGTGTACTGCACGTGGCCGCACCATGGCGCAGCGACATCGTGGCGGTTGCGCTCGACGACGACCAAGGTGCATATATCGACAACGACACGTGGCCCGGACCGCATTTTCACCAGTACATCACGTACCTCGAGTCCGTCGTGCACGGTGTGCTGCCGGGCATCCCCACGTTCATCAACACCTACGACATGAAGGTCACGGCGTCGGCGCCTGTGTGGGCATGGGGCAACTGGTACCAAAGTGACGCCTACAGTATCGGCGAGCACGATCGCACGCAGTTGGAATTCGATACGGGACTGCTGCAGACGCAGCAGCGCAAACCGCTGATGATCAGCGAATTCCAAGCCGGTTGGCTGCAGGATGCGGATCAGCCGGTGCCGCGTCCCGCCGACCCGTCGAACACGACGCTCGCCCTGCACACGCTGCTGCAGATGGGCGCACACGGCGTCGTGAATTTTCCCGTGCAGGATACGCTGAATCCCGCCGGCTGGGAAGCGCCGTGGACGAACGCATTTTACTCGTGGGACGCGGCGCTCTCCGTGCAGCTCACGCCGCAAGCGCGCTACGCGCCGACAGCCGCGTTCGGCGCACTTGTCGAACGGTATGGATCGCTGCTCGCGCAGACGCATCGCGCTGCAGACGCGGCGATAGCCTATCTTACGAGCGCGTACGATCCGTCACGCGTTTCGAACGATGACGTTTCACAGATCGCTCAGTCGACGATCCAGGCGCAGCGCGGCTGCCGGATTATGCGGATCACCTGTTCGCTCGTCGACTTGCGCTACGCATCGCTGCGCGACCTCGCACAGTATCCGGTGCTCATCGTTCCATCTAACGGACTTCCTTTGCCGTACATTCCGAACGTCGCGCGTAAACTTACGGCCTACCGTGCCGCGGGTGGACGCGTTGTTGCAAGCGCTCGCTACGCGCGCGTTGCACATCCCGCCGCGGGAGGCGTCCCGAACGCAGCACTCCTCGTCGGGAACGATCAGCGCTACGCTTTCGTCGACATCGTCAACTACGCACGCACACCGTTGCACACAAGAACCGCACGCGTGCACGCTGGCAGATTCTACACGGTGCTTCCGGCGCAAACCGTCCCGCCGCGCGATGCGGTTTTGGTGCCGCTCGGAGTAAGCGCGGTGGCCCTCGCGTATAGTCATCCTGAGGTATCGAAGGACCCCGAGCCTGCCGAGGGGCAACGCGTCCCGCTTCGTCAAGGAAGCTACCTCTCTGCGAACCTCCCTTCGCATACGAAACCAGCCGTCTTTCGGTCCGACGTCTATCAAGACGGTTATCCCGCAGTCGTAATGCAGAACAGACGCGTGCGGCTTATCGTCTCTCCGTGCGCGGGCGCGCGTGCGTTCATCTTCGAAGATTTGCAATCGGGCAAAAACATGTTTACTACCGTCGGCGGCTTGCGCGATGCATGGCAGCAGACGCTGCCGCCGTCGAGCCGCGACTACATCGCGAAATACACTCACCCAATCGCCACCGGAACCTTCAATCGCTGCTACGGAAGCAGCATCGATACAAGCCATTTGCGCGCAGCGTTTACTTACACCGCCCCTGACGCGCCGCCGCACGGTGCTGCCTTCGCGAAAACGGTTGCTTTAAACAGCGACGGATTTACGGTGACGCTCGATACGCGTTTCCCGGGCGGCCCCGCACAGCGCGCACAGGAATTAACGTCGGTCGCGATCGATCGCTCCACACAAATCGTACGTCAATCGAACGGAATTACGTTCGTAGACCCGTCCAAACACCGCGAACTCCAAATCACGTGGCCTGCCGGCGATGTCCAGCGAGCAGACGTTGACCGGCACGAGTTGGATGCTCTCGTCACGTTGACGTACGCAAGCGGAAAAAATCGTTCGACGAGATTCGCGCTTAGAAGTACTCCGTAGACACGTCTTTGATCCGCGCCAACTCGGTCGTGCAGGTAAGGGCTCCCACCGCGTGTTTAGGAACTTCTCTCAACCGTTGGAGAAGGCGCTCGTCGTGAGCGATCACGGATCGAAGGACCTTTCACCAGGTATGGATGCCGAAGTCAGGAAAGCACTCTTGGGCAAGAGGTGAGACGATGAAATACGTCGTTGTTTACGAACAAAGCCCTGACGGAACGTGGGGCGCTAGCGTGCCGGATTTGCAAGGCTGCTTCTCAATGGGTGACACGTTGGATGACGTGCGAGAAACCGTCGAGGATGCCATGGCGCTCCGGATTGAAGTCGAACGTGAAGCCGGACATCTGATTCCCACGCCTACGACGGTTGCGGAATCGGTCGAAGTCGCGTAACCTTCGCAGGCCGCTGCACACGGCTCCGCGAATCGGCGAGAGTTCGTTTCGCGGGAGAGTGGCGGAATGGCAGACGCAGCCGCCTCAAAAGCGGCCGGGCACAACCCATGAGGGTTCGAGTCCCTCCTCTCCCAGAACGCACGTTGCGCTCCTTGCCGCAAGAGCCGAATGACCTTCACAACTGCAACGCTTTCTCCCGGTCGGTTGCGCGGCACGATCGCCGTGCCCGGCGACAAGTCGATCTCGCATCGCGCGCTTCTTCTCGGAGCGCTCAGCCCACATCGGATCGCCGTTAGCAATCTCAATCCAGGCCGTGACGTGCGCGCTACTGCACGAGCGTTGGAGGCGATTGGCACATCGGTTCATCTCGATGGAACCAACGCGCGCGTGCAAGCCGGTGAACTACGCGACCCGCTGCGCGCAATCGATTGCATGAACTCCGGATCCACGGCACGGATGATGCTCGGCGTCTGCACCGGCGCGAACCTTCACGCGCAGTTCGACGGTGACGATTCATTGCGGCGCCGTCCGATGGAACCGGTCGCAGCGCATCTGCGCGCATTCGGCGCACGCATCGAAACGACGAACGGTACGCTGCCCGCAGTGTTGGATGGGCGTTCGGAACCGCAAACGCGCCGATTCATTCTCGTCAAACCCTCGGCGCAAATAAAAACCGCGCTTCTGCTCGCGGGTGCGTACGCGAATACGCCGGTATCGATGCTCGGTGACAAAGGCTCGCGTGACCACACGGAGCGTCTGCTGCGGTACTTCGGCGCCGACGTCACGTTCGATC
>DATGJX010000070.1:0-4606 GCA_035294905.1 Vulcanimicrobiaceae bacterium
CATCCTCTTGGTCAACGACAATGGTTTATTTTCCGGCTGCCTCATCGAAACGCGCGTGATTGGGGCGATCCGCGAGAAGAAAGATGGCACCGAAAACGACCGCTTGATCGCGGTGCTCCCGCCCAGCAAAGGCGCTCCGCAGCAGACCGACGAGTACTATGAGATTTCGGATCTCCCGGACCGAACGCTGACGGACATCAAGCACTTTCTGGTCGAGTATTCCGAGCGGCAGGGGCACAAAATTGATATCCGTGCAGTCGTCGACGCGAGCGAAGCCATGCAGATCGTCAAGCGGGGGATGAAGGCCTTTAAGAAAGCCTCATGACGACCCGTTTCAGGCGACTTGGGTAGCGGTACATTGACCGCATGGCACGCAAGAAAAAATCGAAACGGAAAAAATCGAAGCGCAAGTACTCGTTGGGCGCGAGTCGCAAGGTCGAGCGCGCGATGAAAAAGCGCAAGAAGGGAACGCTGAAGTCGGGCAAGTCCGGCAAGAAAGTCACCAGTCGCAAGCAAGCGATTGCGATCGGACTCAGCGAGGCACGAAAGCGCGGCGCGAGGGTACCCAAAAAGAAGAAATAGCCTGACGGAACAGGCGAGCGCGAGGCAGCGTTACAGAGAGGGATGCAATATCGCCGTCTCGTTGCTGCATGTGCCGCCGCGTGTGTCCTCGGACCCCTTGCGGCAGGGGCCGATCAGTCGCGGCCGTTTGCCTTCGGAGCCAGCGTCGGCCCGGCTGCCGCATCGCGCATCGATGCGACCGTCACGCGCACCGTTGACGGAAAGCCCGTCATGTTGCCTGCGGCTGCGGTGCCGGCCCTCGCGCCCGGCGACAAGGTTTCGGTGCGTTTTGTCGACTATACGCGCCCGCCCGCGAAGGTGAACTATCACGTCAACGTCGCCTTCATCACCGAAACGCCGCCTGTCGGTTGGCTCTACGCGAGAAGCGGCGCTAACGACCGGCTCTTTTCAAATCCGCGCAAACGGCGGGTCGCAATGCCCGGCGCGGCACCGACGCATTTCGTCTACGGTAGCGGCGACTATCGCGGCATCCCCGTCTTCTTCATCGTTCCGGAAGACGGCAAAACGCGCGGCATGGATGGAGTGCGCGACTACGTTCAGGCGCACCCAACCGATTTCAAGGACATGTCAGTCTCATCAAACGACGCCGTCGAACGCTACAGCTGGTTCAGCGATTTTCTCTCCTCGCTCGCGCAAGGCGCGATCGATCCCATCTCCGATCAGCAGCGCGTCGTTGGAATTGCAACGGCGCTCGGTGCATCGCCCGATTCCGTCAGTGCGTGCTATACATCTGGGGCGACCTCCGCCGAAGTTGCGAACTGCGTTCAGAACAGCTTGCTTTCGGTGCAATATCAAACGAATATTGAAGCACCGACGCAGGCACAGTTTTTTGGCGGCGTCGCAAGCGCGGCGACGCCTGTGGCGCTCGCGCTTTACCTGCAGCCGCTTTTGGCGATTTGGAAGATCTTCTCGCAAGACGGCCACAAAGAGTACGAATATCTGCCAACCGCACTACAACTAACGAGACCCGTTATGCCCGGCGCGACGCCGCAGCAGCTCTTGACGGGGCTCAAGGTTCCGACCGTGCGGCCGCCGGCGGCATACTCGAGCGTGCTATTCTTTACGATCGGCGATCCGGATGCGCTCAGCAGTCCGCCGAGCGTCGTGAGCGACGACAAAGGTACCGGCACTTGCGCCGCCGCCTCGCGTGTCGAGCTTCCGGTACATCTCGATCAAACCTCGCAGTACGTCAATGACACAAGCGCGACGCTAACCGCGGGGAACGGCACAACGATCCACGTTCCGATCGATCCGCGAAGCGCAGCCGCACCGACGATCGATCGCTCGCTGTTGCATGGCGGTCAAGGTTACGACGTCAAGTTGAACGGCCGATTCGGATTCGGTGCGCTAGCCCGATCGCAGCAAACCGTTGCGCGCATTGCGGTGCCGGGCGCCGCGTCGTGGAAGGTCGAGACCGTTGCCTATCATCCTGCGCTCGCAGGCGGAACGCTCGATGCCGTTGCATCATCGGAAGCTGCACCGTGCTTGTCGGGCGCGGAATTGCAAATGGCGGGCAATACGCCGATCCCATTAACGATCGATCGCCTTGACGGTCGGCGCGTTGAGCTCAAGGGTTCGCTCGGCGCGATCCCCGCAGGGACTGCGCACATTCATTTTTTTCAAGCTGATGCTGCACAGCATCGCCGCATCGCAGACGACGCGACGCTTGCGGTCGCACCGGCACCGGCGCAGGTCGACGCCAAACAAGGGCAGATCGCATACATCGGAGATCGCGAAATCTTTTTGACGGGCGGCGGATTTGACGGCGTCAATGGAATGCGCATCGGTCCGAACGTTTATAAGAAGACACCGTCGTCGCACGCGGATGCCGCGTGCTTCATCGGTCCGCCGATCGGCGGTCAAGACGCACGCGAAGGCAGCGTCGTAACGGCCGAGCTCGTTCCGTCGGCAGGCGGCAACGGAGAAGCGTTTGCGCTCCGTCTCGGCGGCGAGCGCCCCGAGCTCGACACGGTTGCGATGACGCCGGCGGCTCCCATCCATCACGCAAGCGATGCGCTGACGATCGGTCTGGGTGCACAAAGTTTGCCGCGCCGGTTTCAAGTTCGCATCCGCCAGGCGCCCCAAGCTGCGACGCCCTGTGATGCTCTGAGCGATGATGCAACCGCGGTTGCCGTACCGCCGGCCGACGTGCATCGCGATTCTACATCGAACGCTGACGTCTCGCTCAAACCCGGCGATCTCTTGCACGACAATGCATTCGGCAGACTTCAGATTCAGATCGTCGACACGGTTACGAAACGCGCTAGTGATTGGAGCGATCTGGCCGGTCAGTTCACGCAGTAGCTATCAACCGCCCGCGCGTTTAACCTTACGCTTCTGTTCTTCAAACCACGCGACGACGCGATCGCGGTGATCGCCCTGTAACTCGACGACGCCGTTCTTCGCCGTTCCGCCCGTGCCGCAGAGTTTGCGCAGCGATGCGCCCATTGCATCAAGCTCGTGCGGCGCAAGACCATGGATCATGGTGACGCTGCTGGCACGGCGGCGCTCGCGGCTCACGCGAATGACGCCGTCGTCCGGGAATCCACGCGAGCTCTGCTGCTTTTGCTGCTTCACCGTCCCAGTCAGTTCGTTCACCGCCCTCCAGAGGCTTGTCGCCATTACCTGACTAAGGTCAGAGAATGAACCGGCCTGCCATCGAACGGGTTCGGAGCTTCAACCGGATGGTCGCCGAGCGGGCCGGCACCGTCGTCGATCGCTTCTTGGACCGCCCCCGCCCGTACGGCGAATCGCGTGTCCTGTGGCAGATCGGCCGGGACGGCAGCGACATCCGCGATCTGCGTGCCAAGCTCGGCCTGGACTCGGGCTACATCAGCCGTGTCTTACGCTCGCTGCAAAAGCAACGTCTGATCAAAGTTGTCACCAGCACAGCGGACGGGCGCGTCCGTCGAGCTACGCTCACGAGCGCCGGCCGCAAGGAGCGCGACGAAGTCGATCGGCGCGCCAACGACGCGGCCCGCGCGCTGCTCGAGCCGCTCGATGCAAAACAACGCGAACGTCTTGTGGCGGCGATGCATGAAGTCGAGATTCTCCTCAGTGCTTCGCTCGTGTCGTTCGCAGTCGAAGATCCGAATTCGCGCGATGCGCAGTGGTGCCTCGAGCAATATTTCGCCGAGCTTCGCGTGCGCTTTCCCGGCGGATTTGAGCCGGCGCAGAGCTCGTTTGCGACGGCCGAACACTTCAGGCCGCCCGAAGGATACTTCGTCGTCGCGCGCTTGCACGCCGATCCCGTCGCGTGCGGCGCGATGTTGTTTCTGAAAAACTCGCGCGCTTATTTCAAACGGATGTGGGTTTCCAGCTCCGTTCGCGGCGTCGGGCTCGGACGGCGTCTACTCTCGGAGCTCGAGCGCCTCGCA
The DNA here is from genome assembly GCA_035294905.1 of Vulcanimicrobiaceae bacterium. Classification (GTDB taxonomy): domain Bacteria; phylum Vulcanimicrobiota; class Vulcanimicrobiia; order Vulcanimicrobiales; family Vulcanimicrobiaceae; genus DATGJX01. Next base: position 3,960 of record DATGJX010000070.1, read on the forward strand.
AGAGATTCGGGCACGAAAACTGCGTCTCTCGAGACGCACGACGCGCTCGCCGAAGCGATCGCGATGTACCGCAGCGCCGGCTACCGCGAAGTCCCGCCATTCAATGACGAGCACTACGCTCATCACTGGTTCGAAAAGCGCCTCAAGTCTTGAACTATGTTGCGGCAGCCGGCTGCAGCGCCGGGCGGCGGCCGAGACCGATCGCCAAGGACGCAGCTGCTGCGACCAGACACAGTCCGGCCGACAGGTAGAACGCGGAGTCGTAGCTTCCTTGCGTCGTGCGAATCACGCCCGCGATCAGCGCAATTGCGCTCGCACCGAGCTGATGTCCCGCCGAGATCCAGCCGAATACGAGCGGGCCTTTGTCGCGCCCGAACGCATCGACCGTAAGGCGCACGGTCGGCGGCACCGTCGCAACCCAATCGAGTCCGTAGAATAATGCAAACAACGGCAAGCCGAACGGACCGGTAATCGTGAATGCAACCGGCACGAACATCAATGACAGGCCGCGTAAACCGTAGTACCAGAACAGCAGATAGCGACTGTTCATTCGATCCGTGAGGATTCCCGAGAGCGTGGTGCCGATGAGATCGAACGCGCCCATCATCGCGAGGTAACCAGCCGCGCGCACTTCCGGGATGAAATGA
>DATGJX010000071.1:0-47484 GCA_035294905.1 Vulcanimicrobiaceae bacterium
CGCACCTATTTTAATCAGCCCGTGAAAAGCTGTACCGTAGGTCTATACGGAGGGCGCCTTGGAGGCCCGTTGGTTGGTGGCGCCCGCCGGTAGTGCTGCATTTCTATCGTAGGAGGCTCATGCGAAACACCTCACGCTTAATCGCGTCGGCGCTCATGTTAGCGTTGACCGTTTCTGCTTGCGGCGGGCAGAGTAGCTCGTCGCTTCCAAATCTCGGGCCGTCGGGAACCGCGAATTCGCCCGACAGCACCCGTACGGCGAGTTCGGTGCCGTCAACACCGATGATCTCCGTTCCGCATACGACCGGCGCGCTCGCCTTTTCGGATCTCGGCCGCCGCAGCGCAAACTCTCCGGTTCGCGTAGCCATCACGCTGCGCTACAACCATCAAGCGCAGCTCGATCAGCTCGTCCAGAACATCTACAACCGGAACTCAGGAATGTACCATCACTTCCTGACGCCGGATCAATTCAATTCATATTATGGACCGACGGCGCAGCAGGAACAAAGCGTCGTCAGTGCGCTGCAGGCTGCGGGATTCACGATCACCAAGCGCTACTCGAATCGCACGATCGTCGATGCTGTAGCACCGAGTTCCACCGTCGAGCGTTTCTTCTCGACCGAGATGCACTCGGTTAGTCAAGGCAAGTACGGCCAGCGGTATACGAACGTGAAACCTGCGGTCGTCCCCTCGGCGATTTCGCCATACATCTTGACTGCATCTCTGAGCAACGTCGTCATTGCGCGCACGGGCGTCGATCAAGCCGGCGGTATCGTGCGCAATCCGCATAACCTCGTCATTACCAAGAGCAGACCGCACCACAAGGGCAACGCGCGGGAAGCCGCTGCGGCGATGCGCGTGGTTGCCGCCGGATGCACGGGGCAGTTGCTCCTCAACCCTGGTTTCGAATCGGGTGACGTCGATTGGAGCGATCCGAACGGCGATATCTACGACTACTACCCCTACGCGTATCAGGGCAACTACTTTACGTGGATCGACGGCTACAGCTCGCCTTACACCGATCCGGGCGTGACGCAGACCGTCAACATTCCGGCGGGATGCACGGCGACGCTGAGCTATTATCTCTTCGTCGGCAGCAACGAGCCCGCGACGCCGACCGACTACTTCTACGTAACGGTCAACGGCCACACGGTTCAGTCGTTCAACAACACGACGAACACCGGCGGCGGCTACGTGAAGAAGAGCGTGAACATCTCGGCATACGCCGGACAAAGCGCCAAGATTCAGTTCTACGGCGTGCAGAACGGCTACAATACGACGAACTTCTTCCTCGATTCGACTGCCCTCACGTTGAGCGGCGGCAGCACGCCGACGCCGTCACCGTCGCCGACGCCGACCCACACGCCGACGCCGACTCCGACGCCGACGCACACGCCGACGCCGACTCCGACGCCGACGCACACACCGACGCCGTCACCAACTCCGACGCACACACCGACGCCGACTCCGCCTCCGACACCCACGCCGTCACCCACCAGCACGCCCAGCGGCGGCTGTAACGGAGCGGCTGCGGACAACGGACCGCTTTCGAACTCGTCGGGAACGCTCGCAACCGGCGTTGCCAAGCCGTTCGACTTCCCGGTTCAGCACGGCTGCAACGGTGCCGGTTACACGGCTGCGGTCATCATCGACGATCCGGTGAACACCAGCTACGTGAACACGTATCTGTCCGCAGCGGGCGTCACGCATATCGGAACGATCACCAACGAAGCCGTCGACGGCGGCGGAAGCGGTGACGATGCCGAAACCGATCTCGACGTGCAGACGATCTCCGGTTTGGCTCCGGGCGCGAACATCATCGTGTACGACATGGGTTCGCTCGCGGATCAGAACATCGAAGATGCGTACAACCAGGCATTGACCGACGGTAAGGCAGTTTCGGTCAACTCGTCGTTCGGCGGATGTGAATCGCAAGATCCGTCGTTCGAATCGGCGACCAACTCAATCGCTCAGCAAGGCGCATCCGAGGGCGTCGAGTTCTCGGCATCTTCGGGCGACTCAGGAAGCAACGAATGCAGCGGCTTGGGTGTGAGCGCACCTGCCGGCGATCCGTACATGACGTCAATCGGCGGCATCAACTTCACGTACAACAGCTCGGGTGTGCTGACGAGCGTGACGGAAGGCAGCGCGAGCGGCGATTCGGGCGGCGGCGGCGTGTCGACGATCGTTCCGCTGCCGAGCTGGCAAAGCGGCATCACCGGCATGATCACGTCCGGACGCAATCAACCGGATATCTCACTGCCGTTCTTCCCGGTGGCAGTGTACACCGGTGGCGCGTGGGGTGAGTACCTCGGTACGTCGTGGTCGTCACCGGCTTCAGTCGCGCTGTTCACCGAAGCCGATCAACTCCACGGTTCGAAACTGGGCTGGTTGAACCAGACGATTTACAGCCTCTTCTCGTCAACTGGTTACAACAGCTACTTCACACCGTGTACCTCCGGCAGTAACGGCGCGTATTCGTGCAATGCGAGCCAATACAATCAAGCCGCAGGTATCGGCGCACCCAAGGGATGGGCACTGGCAAACGCACTCTAGCGTTTCACGCTAACGCGAATGCCCGAGGAGGGGCTCATACGAGCCCCTCCGTTCTTTTTGCAACGGTGCAAAAAGGAAAACCCCGCGACGCGTTATATTTATCGGGGTCGCGCCGGGACGAGGCCTGTCCTGAGCCCGGTGAAAGGGGCAAGTGGCGGAACTGGCAGACGCGCTGGATTTAGGTTCCAGTGGGGCAACCCATCAGAGTTCGAGTCTCTGCTTGCCCAAACTCACTTCGTTGCGTTTGGGCGTTGCAGAGTAGTTTAACAGGCACTCGGGTGCAAGCACCTGCGCGCCCCCCGTACGCAAAGCGCACGGGGTCCCCAAAAAGTTTAAATTACAAGCAAACGGTTCGGGAGTGTCGGCCCGAACCTTAAACATGTTCGCGTGGTTCGGGTCGACACTCCCGAACCGTGAGCGCAGCGTGCGGAAGTAGCTCAGTGGTAGAGCATCGCCTTGCCAAGGCGAGGGTCGCGAGTTCGAATCTCGTCTTCCGCTAATGTTTTTTCGTGAGGACCCCCGGCCTTCGGTCTCCATCAGGCGGCCGGAACCGATTGGGGGTTTTTGTTTTGATCGGCGAATAACGCTGGTCCCGCCCTGGTCAGGAGAAATTCGTCTGTCTACGTCCACGCTAACCAAGCTCGCGCCGACGCAGGTCGAACTCGTCATCCCCATCTCGGCAGAAGAAATGCAGCAAGCCGAGGACCGTGCTTTCCGCCGGCTCGTCAAGAAAGCGAAACTTCCCGGGTTCCGCCCCGGCAAGGTGCCGCGCCGCGTCTTCGAGCAGGCGTACGGCACCGAAGCGATTACAAACGAAGCCATGGAGGACGTGGTCCCCACGGTCTATGCGAAGGCGGTGCGCGAGCACGACCTCGAGCCGGTGGACCGTCCGAAGATGGAACTGCTCCCGGAGGATGACGGGCAACCCCGCCGCATCAAGGCTGTCGTCGACGTCCGGCCGGAAATCGCGCTGGGCGAGTACAAGGCCCTCCCGGTTGCTGCCGAGCCCGTTACCGTGCAAGACGAGGACGTCGATCGTGCCCTCAAGACGCTCGCGCGCGATCGCGCCACGCTGGTGCCGGTCGAGCGTGAAGCCCGGCTCGGCGACGTGGTGACCATCGACTATGAAGGAAGGATCGATGGCGTCGCGTTCGAGGGAGGGAGTGCCAAGGGACAACAGACCGAACTGAGCGGCGAGCGCTTCATCCCCGGATTTGCGACGGGAATCGCCGGAATGACGGCGGGCGAAACCAAGGACGTCGAGGCCGCTTTCCCCCAGGACTACCAGCAGACCGACCTCGCCGGCAAGGCGGCGGTCTTCACGATTACGTTGCACGAAGTCAAAGAACTCGAGCTTCCGGCGCTCGACGACGAATTGGCCAAAGCCGTTTCGCAGCATCAAACGCTGGACGACCTGAAGGTCGACATCCGCAAACGTCTTCAGGCTGCGGCCGAGGCTCGAATCAAACGCGAAACCGGAAACACCTTGGTGGAACGGCTTGTCGCCGCGCACGATTTTCCTCTTCCGAACGTTTTGGTGGAACGGGAGATAGACGGCATGGTAACCGACGGAGCAAGCATGGCGGCCCGGATGGGCATGTCGTTCGACGACTACTTGACGACGGTCGGGAAGACAGAGGCCGACCTGCGCAAAGAGTACCGTGCGAGCGCGGAGCAGCGTGTCAAGGGAACCCTGATTCTCGAGACCATCGCGAAAACCGAAAATATTCGCGCCACGCCGGCCGATATTCAGAGTGAACTGGAATCGCTGGCTCGCCAGTATGGCCAACCGGTCGACCGGATCCGCCAGGCTCTGGGGAACAACCTGCTCTCACTCATGGACGGCATCGTCCGAAATAAGACGGTGGAGTTCTTAGTCGAGCACGCGAACATTGAACGAGCAACTCCCGCCGATAAATCGTAGTTAAAACAGAAGCATTGTCATCCTGAGTTTGTCGAAGGACCCCGAGCGAAGTCGCGGGGCAGATAGGAACTAAAAGAAGATGGGTCACCTGGTCCCGATGGTCGTCGAACAGAGCGCGCGCGGTGAGCGAGCTTTCGACATTTACTCGCGCCTGCTCAAAGACCGCATCGTGTTCGTCGGCGGTCCCATCGACGATCATCTGGCGAATCTGGTCATCGCGCAGCTGCTCTTCCTCGAAAAGGAAGACCCGGACAAAGACATCGACATGTACATCAACAGCCCGGGCGGCAGCGTCACCGCGGGTCTGGCGATTTACGACACGATGCGCTTCATCAAGCCCGACGTCGCGACGATCTGCGCGGGGATGGCGGCCTCCATGGGGTCCATTCTTCTCACCGGCGGGGCGCAAGGCAAACGGATGGCCCTGCCGCACTCCAAGATTCTCATCCATCAGCCCTGGGTGCAGCAGGTCGGCGGACAGGCCACGGATATCGAGATCCATGCCCGCGACCTCATCGCCACGCGCCGGATGCTGGCCGGCATCTACGAGGACACGACCAAGAAGCCCATCGAGCAGATTCTCAAGGACATCGAGCGGGATTTCTACATGACGGCGCAGGAAGCCAAGGATTACGGTATCATAGACTCGATCATCGAAAACCGGTCCTCGCTGGCGACCCCGGCGTAGGCGAAAGGCGACAGCGCAGGCGCATGTTTCGATTCGGAGACGAGAAGGGTCAGCTCAAGTGCAGTTTCTGCGGAAAATCGCAGGAACAGGTTCGCAAACTCATTGCGGGCCCCGGCGTTTACATATGCGACGAATGCATCGAGCTCTGCAACGAGATCATCGAAGAAGAGCTCTACAAGAACGTCGACGAGAATCTGCGCCTTCGCAACATTCCTAAGCCGAAAGAAATCAATCACATCCTCAATCAGTATGTGATCGGTCAGGAACGCGCAAAGAAATCGCTCGCAGTCGCCGTGTACAACCACTACAAGCGCGTCAACATGGGCGCGAGCGCCGACGACGTCGAGCTGCAGAAGTCGAACATCCTGCTCGTCGGTCCGACCGGTTCCGGTAAGACGTATCTCGCGCAAACGCTCGCGAAGATCCTCGACGTGCCGCTCGCGATGGCCGACGCAACCTCGCTCACCGAAGCCGGCTACGTCGGCGAAGACGTCGAGAACATCCTGTTGAAGCTGATTCAGGCTGCAGATTACGACGTCAAGCGCGCCGAGAAAGGCATCGTCTACATCGACGAGATCGACAAGATCGCGCGCAAGAGCGAGAATCCCTCAATTACGCGCGACGTTTCCGGTGAAGGCGTGCAGCAGGCGCTGCTCAAGATTTTGGAAGGCACGACCGCAAACGTTCCGCCGCAGGGCGGCCGCAAGCATCCGCATCAAGAGTTCATTCAAATCGATACGACCAACGTGCTGTTCATCTGCGGCGGCGCGTTCGACGGTTTGGAACGCATTATCGAATCGCGCGTCGCAAGCAACAACATGGGCTTCCGCGCGCAGCCGGAAGGCAAAAAAGAACAGCGCGTAGGCAAGCTGCTGCAGCAGCTCATGCCTGAAGATTTGCTCAAGTTCGGCTTGATTCCGGAGTTCATCGGCCGTTTGCCGATCGTCGTGACGCTCGATGCGCTCGACGAACTGGCGCTGCGCCGCATTCTGGTCGAGCCGCGAAACGCGCTCGTGCGTCAGTTCCAGAAGATCATGGGCATGGACGGCGTCGAACTCACGTTCACGAAAGAGGCGCTCATCGCGATCGCGGCGCGCGCGCAATCGCGCAAGACCGGCGCGCGCGGTCTGCGCTCGATCCTCGAAGAGACGATGCTGGACGTGATGTACGATTTACCCTCGCTCACCGGCGTGAAGAAGTGCATCGTCAACAAGGAAGTCATCGAGAAGAAAGACCCGCCGACGCTGATCTACAACGAACGTCAGAAGGACATGCCGGCTTAGGGCCATCTTCCTAACAGGTAGAGCGCGCTGGGTTCTCCCGGCGCGCTTTTTTCATGTGTAGGGTCTTGGGGATTTATCATAACGGCAAGGAGCTTGCGATTCCCACCGCGCTTGGAATGCAAGGTCCGGTCGAACCCACAAAGCCGACGCCGAATGCGCCGAACGGTCATCCCAACGACAACTACGAAGTTGAAGCATCGTCGTGCGAGTACAACGTGCACACGCACGACTATTCCGGCTTGATTCATATCGAAGATACGAGCGTCGCGCAAAGCACCGCACCCACGTCACCGCTCTCGTATGCTCCCACGCTGCAGAGTCTGCGGATATCTGGGGCGTTCAGCTGAGCTCGAACGGGCTGGCCGTTCCCGGCGGAAGCACGCTCAGCGGTCCCACCGCGATGTACTTTGGCACGCAAGGTACCAACCGGGGTCCGCACGGCGTGGATTGTCATCGGCGCGATGCCGGCGGTGGTTTGCCCGAAGCGGAATGGCGAGTCGAATATTAGGACCCTCGCCCTAAGGGCGGAAGAGCGTTCTTACCACCAACGTGCCCGCAGTGGTTCTCACTGCGGGCGCCGCGCTTTTCATACGATGTGTACGATAACTTGCCCGCTTGAGGATTTGAAGAATGAAACTGTTGCGAATTTCGGCATCCGCGCTTGCCTTGAGTTTGCTTGCAATGCTCGCCGCATGCGGCGGCGGAGGCGGCGGGGGGTCCACGCCGCCTACGAGCCCAGGCGGCGGTGGTCCGCCACCTTCTTCGAGTCCGACGTCAGCGCCGACGACGAAGCCGACCTCTTCCCCGACGACCTCGCCGACCTCCGCGCCGAGCGGCAGCGTCGCCGTAAGTTCTACCGACTACGACGCGTACGACGGACCCACTTGGGGACAGGACAACTGGCAGACGAACGGCGTCACCTCATCCGAGGCGGGTGACGGCGACATCAAAAACGACGTCGGAACCGGCCAATCCACCGATGGTCTGAACGCGTGCGCGCTCAGCAGCGAATCGCAAATGACGGCCAACAACTATCACGTGCACACGTTCCTCGGCATTTACGTGAACGGCACGGCGATGGCGATCCCGGACGCGATCGGCATGGCGAACCCCGGGTCGAGCGAGCCTATTCTGACGTTTACCTGCGCCTACAGCATCCATACGCACGGAGCATCCGGGATTATCCACGTGGAAGATCCGACTATCGCCGGCACGTGGCAAAACACTCAGCCTCCGGCGCAATACAATCTGCAATCGCTGTTCGATATTTGGGGGCAGTCACTGAATAGTGTTGCAGGTGCGAGCGGAATGCCGACCATCTACGTGGGCGATTACAGCGGCAAAGATTCGGCCGGACGCGATCTCGTCAACTCGTATAGCGTGTACACCGGAAGCGCATCCAGCCTTTTGCTCAAGCACCACCGAGCGATCTTCTTGGTGTACGGTGCGCTTCCGACGTCCACGAACGGGAATCCGTGTCCAACCGGATCGAACGGGTGCCTGCCGCAAGTCTCGTTCGGACTCTCGAATTGACGCGCTGAGCGACGGGCATAAAATGGGGGCCGGTTTACCGGCCCCATTTTTCTTACGTTCTGCGCGTAAGTTCCACGTCGCGCTCGGGATTGTCCTGATAACGAATGATCTTTGCCGGCACACCGCCGACGAGCGCATACGGCGGTACGTCTTCGGTAACGACCGCACCGGCTGCGATCGCGGCATGATGTCCGATGCTCACGCCCGGCACGAGAACGGCATGCGAGTAGATCAGCACGTGATCCCCGATCGTCACCGGCTTACGAAGCACTTGCACGGGTTGCAAGGGATCGGTCTTGTCGTACGGGATGTGCTCGCCTTCCATCGACGTGACGTGCACGTGCGTCCCGATGTGCACGTCGCTGCCGATCGTCAAACCGCCGCCTCCCCACAACACCGAGTAGGGTCCTACTTCGACGTTGTCGCCGATCGAGATGAATCCGCTCGGTCCATTCGTGTTGAGGTAGGAACAATGATCGAAGAAGACGTTGCGGCCGATGGTGATGCGTTCGGCTCCGCGAATCACGACGCGCCTTCCGTAGATCGCGGGCCTCAGTCGCCGGCGCTGCATTTCGTCGAGCACATGCTCGCCTAGCATTCTAAAGATGGCTGAGGGAAATGCGGCGATGCGCTCAAACACCTCCATCAGGATACTTATCCTCCCCAATAGCAGAGCCGCCCGCGTCGAGCGGCTGTAATCTCGTACCCGATATGGCGTTCTCGCTTATCCCCGCCAACTAGGCCTTTCGGGAGTGCTGCGCCGTGCGATTCGCCCCCGACCGGCGGTACGTCGGCAGCCTGCGGCACGCGTCCAATCGGCTGTACAATTCCCCTGAACAATGAGACTTGCAACCTCCCTTGATTCGCGCGCTCGCGGAATGCGCCCCGAAGTGCGGTTTGGGCTGATGCTCGCCGACTTGGTTGCTCTGCTGCTCGCCGTCTATCTCGCAACGGCAGTGGGATATATCCACTCTGCCGACGTGCGCCAAATCGTCTCCCTCGCCGTGCTTCTGTTCGTCACCGGCGCGTACGTGCAATGGCGATACGAGAGCGCGCGAACGTTCGACTTCCATGACGTTCTGCGGCTTCTCTACGGCGCGGCGGGTGGTACGGCACTGGCGCTTGCGTGCGTTTGGCTGTTACCCGGGCCATTGGAACATATGTCGGGCCGTCTGGTCGTGATCGCGGCGATGCTCGGGTTTATCTTCCGCATGTTACTGCGCATTGCGCTGGTGCTGCTGCGAACGTACGTCTATACGCGCCGTCCGAACGCGCAGAACGTGCTGATCGTCGGCGTCGGGATGCCGGCGGTAACGCTGATTCGCGCGATCCAAGAAGATCGCGACCTGCCGATGCGCGTCGCCGGATGCGTCGACGACGGCATTGCGGTCAAGCGCGTCGATGGCGTGCGTATGCTCGGCGGTATTGACGATCTCCCGGCGATTCTCGACCGGCAGACCATTGATTCCGTTATCGTGGCCATACCTGCAGCGCCGCTGGCGGTAATCAACCGCGTCAAAGATCTCTGCAGCCGCGCGGCGCAAGCGCCGACCGTGAAAGTGCTGCCCGATGCAGCCGAGATACTCAACGATAAGGTGACGATCTCGCGCATCCGAGACATTCGTCTGGAAGACATCCTGCCGCGCGAACCGGTCGTCGTCGACACTGCGGCGCTACGGCCGCACTTGGAAGAGCAAGTCGTGCTCGTTACCGGCGCCGGCGGATCGATCGGCAGCGAGCTGTGCCGTCAGATCGCGACATTTGAACCCAAGCAGCTGTTGCTTCTCGGACATGGCGAGAACAGTTTGTTCGCGATCGAACAGGAACTGCGCTACAAGTACCAGTTCACGCGCACGAAGATGATTTTGGCGGATGTCGCAGATGCGGCCGCGATGCGTAACGTCTTCTCGACGTACCGTCCTCGCGTCGTCTTTCATGCCGCCGCGCATAAGCACGTGCCCATCGTCGAGGACAACATCTGCGAAGCGTTTCGTAACAACGTCATGGGCACGCGCACCGTAGCGCTCGCGGCATCCGCTTCGGGTGCAGCCAAGGTCGTTCTGCTCTCGACCGACAAAGCGGTCAATCCCAGCAGCGTGATGGGACTGACGAAACGCATGGCGGAGCTCATTTGCCAGTCGTTCGCCGGAAGCAGCAGCACCGAATTCGTCGTCGTCCGCTTCGGAAACGTCCTCGGCAGCCGCGGAAGCGTGGTGCCAATCTTCAAGCAGCAAGTTGCGAGCGGCGGTCCAGTGACCATTACGCACCGGGATATGCAGCGCTATTTCATGACGATTCCGGAGGCCGTTTCGCTGGTGCTGCAGGCGATGTCGATGGGCAATGACGGAGAGGTGTTCGTTCTCGACATGGGCGACGCGATCAAGATTCTACGCCTTGCCGAGCAGGTGATTCGTCTTTCCGGTTTCGAGCCGTACCGCGACATTGAAATCGTGGAAACGTCGATCCGCCCCGGTGAGAAATTATTCGAAGAGATTCTTACGAAGGGCGAGGGCGTCTCCAGCACCAGCCATCAGCGTCTTTTTATCGCCAAGCAAGATCGCGTCGACTACTCACGCATCGGCAAGGCGATGGAACGCCTGCAGCGCGCGATTCGCATGGGAGATTGGCGCGTTGCCATCGACGTTACGCGTGAATTCGTGCCGGAGTACACGCCCGGCGCACACCTGTTGCCGCAGCGCGCGTCGATTTCCGTGGAACGCGACGAAATCGAGACCGGCGCGCAGACGGAAACCAGCGGCATCGTGACGCGCACCACTATTGCACCCGCACCCGCCCGATAGGAACGACATGGAATTACTCGAGGTCCCTGGGAGTTTACGCGAACGTCTCAAAAAGAAACTGCAGGCGCGCGAAGCGCTGATCGGCGTTGCCGGCATCGGTTACGTCGGCCTGCCGCTCGCCGTCGAGAAGGCAAAGGTTGGTTTCGACGTGATCGGCTACGACCGCAACAGCGTGCGCGTCGATCAGATTAACCAAGGTCTGAACTATATCCGCGACGTGAAGGACGAAGACCTCGCACGGCTCGTCGAGACCGGCAAACTGCGCGCGCGTACGGACTTCGGCACCCTCGGCCAATGCGACGCCGTCGTCATTTGCGTGCCGACGCCGCTCACCCCCAACCTAGATCCCGACATCTCGTACATCAAAGCCGTAGGGGAGCAGATTGCCTCGCAACTGCGGCCCGGACAGTTGATTTGCCTCGAGAGTACGACGTATCCGGGGACGACCGAAGAAGTGCTTTTGCCCTTGCTCGAGCAGTCGGGCCTCAAGGTGGGCGAGGATTTTTTCCTGTGCTTTTCACCCGAACGAGTGGATCCCGGTAACGCGCGCTACACGACGAAGAACACCAACAAAGTCGTCGGTGGAATTACGGATGCGTGCGTGGACGTCGGCGCGTGCTTCTATCAGCAGACGATTTTGAACGTCGTCGCCGTCAGTTCGCCCAAGGTCGCCGAGATGTGCAAGGTGTTCGAGAACACGTTTCGTTCGGTGAACATCGCGCTGGTGAACGAGATGACGCTGCTTTGCGATCGCCTCGGCATCAGCATTTGGGAAGTGCTCGACGCGGCTGCGACCAAGCCGTTCGGCATCATGCGTTTCGACCCCGGACCAGGCGTAGGCGGTCACTGTATTCCGCTCGATCCGTTCTATCTGGCTTGGAAGGCGCGCGAGTACGACTTCCACACGCGCTTCATCGAATTGGCGGGCGAGATAAACCACGGCATGCCGTATTACGTGCGCGAAAAGGTCATTCGTGCACTCAATACCGCAAGCCGTCCAATCAAGGGGGCCGATATTTTGATCGTCGGCATCGCCTATAAGAAAGACATCGAGGACTGGCGAGAGTCACCGGCGATCAAGGTGATGGAGCTGCTGCTGCGGGACGGCGCAAGCATTGACTACCACGACCCTTACGTTGCGAAATTCGTAGAGAAGGGAAGGCAGTGGCATTCGATTCCGCTCTCCCGAGAAAGGATCGAGCGCGCCGACTGCGTGCTGATTCTCACCGGGCATTCGAGCGTCGACTACGAACGCATTTGCTCGAGCGCCAAGCTCGTCGTCGATACGCGCAACGCCACGAAGGACGTGCCGAATCGCGATAACGTGGTGCTGCTCTAGATGATGCGAAGAAGCCCGCGCATCGGCGTAATCGGAGCCGGGTACTGGGGCGCAAATCTGATTCGCAATTGCAGCCGGCTCGGTGTCCTTGCCGCGGTTTGCGACAGCGACCTGCACGCGCTCAATGAGGTGCGATCGGCGTATCCCGGAACATCGCTGTTCTGCGACGCGATGGCTATGCTGGAACACGCGAAGCTCGACGCCGTCGTCATTGCGGCGCCGGCGCCCGCGCACGCTAAGCTCGCGCTTGCGGCGATCGAAACGGGCAAGCACGTTTTCGTCGAAAAGCCGCTTGCGTTGAGTGTCGAAGATGCGCAGCGCGTCGTGGAGGCGGCCGAGGCAGGCGGCCTGACGCTCTTCGTCGGCCACGTGCTTCTGTATCATCCTGCGGTACGCGCGCTCTTGGACTGCGTGCGAGGGGGGCGCATCGGACGCGTGCGCCATCTGCGTTCGCGGCGCCTGAGCTGGGGACGTCTGCGGGCGCACGAAAACGTGTGGTGGAGCTTTGCTCCGCATGACTGCGCGCTGATGATCGAGATCATGCAGGATGCGCCCGTGAAGGGCATCGGCTCCCTAGGCGCCTACGTGCGCCCCGGACTGGCGGATTTTGCGTACGCGGATTTCAACTTCGCCGACGGCAGAAGCGCGCATATCGAAGTGAGCTGGCTGGATCCCGACAAGAGTTCGCGCATCGACGTGTTCGGTTCCGAAGGCACGCTAACGTTCGTCGACTCGCGTGAAGGCGGAACGCTCACGTTGACCCCTTGCGGCGATCGCTTGGGAACGCGCGGCGAGCCGGAACTTTGGCGCGGCGATGCGGTTGACGTCGAACTGTCCGGCGGCGAGCCGTTACGCTTGGAACTAGAAGCTTTTTGCCGTGCGATTCGCGGCGCAAACGAACACATACCGACGGACGGATGCGAAGGACTGGAGGTCGTGCGAGCGCTCGCAATGGTTGAGTCACACATGAATGAGAGCAAAGAAAGATATATGGAGGCACTTGCGTGACCACTACCCGTCATCCCGAGATTGTCGAAGGATCGGAAAAGAGCTATTACGTTCACGAGTCGTCGTACGTCGACTCGCCTTCGTCAATCGGCGAGGGGACCAAGATCTGGCATTTTTCTCATGTGTTACCCGGCTGTGAAATCGGCCATAATTGCAACATCGGTCAAAACGTCGTCATCGGTCCGCACGTGCGCATCGGCAACCGCGTGAAGATTCAGAACAACGTGTCGGTTTATGAAGGCGTCGAACTGGAAGACGAGGTGTTTTGCGGGCCAAGCATGGTGTTTACGAACGTCTTCACGCCGCGCAGCGGAACGCCGCGCAACAGCTCGTCCGATTACTTGCGAACGCTCGTGAAGAAGGGCGCGTCGATCGGTGCGAACGCCACCATCGTCTGCGGCAACAGCGTCGGTGAATACGCTTTCGTCGGAGCAGGCTCAGTGGTGACAAAGGACGTTCCGGCATATGCCGTCGTGTACGGAAATCCCGCGCGCGTTCGCGGCTATGCGTGCGAGTGCGGAATAAAATTGACGTTTACAGCCGAACGCGCAGCATGCGCAGAGTGCGGACGAGCCTATGTCCGGGAAAATCAGCAAATTCGAAAGGTGCGCCCGTGATCCCCATTTGCGATCTAAAAGAACAATACCGCCTCCTGCGCGAGCAGATGCTGCGCGCCGTCGACGAAGTCTTGGCGAGCGGACGCTACATCAACGGCCCAAACGTGAAGGCGCTCGAGGCGGAAGTCGCCGCTTACGTCGGTGCCGAGCACGCCGTTGCGCTCAACTCGGGAACGGATGCGCTGCATCTCGCGCTCCGTTCGCTCGACATCGGTCCGGGCGATGAAGTAATTACGACGCCGTTCACGTTCGTGGCTACCACGGAGGCGATCGGTATCGTCGGCGCGACGCCGGTCTTCGTGGACATCGATCCGCGCACGTACAACCTCGACGTGCGGCAGATCGAAGCGGCGACTACTCCGCGTACGCGAGCCATCTTGCCCGTGCACCTGTACGGATGTCCCGCACCGATGGACGAGATTTTGGCAATCGCGCATCGCCATCACCTCGCCGTGATCGAGGATTGTGCGCAGTCGATCGGCGCGAGTATCGGCGGAAAGTTCACGGGCACGTTCGGCACGTTCGGCGCTTTCAGTTTCTTCCCATCGAAGAATCTAGGCGCGTACGGGGATGGCGGAATGCTCGTCACGAGTGACAAGGCGCTCGCCGATCGCGCACGCAGCCTGCGTGGTCATGGCGGACGCGTGAAGTATCATCATGAGGAACTCGGCGTCAACAGCCGGCTCGACGAAGTCCAGGCGGCAATCCTCCGTGTGAAGTTTCCGCACCTGGAAGCATGGATTGGGGCGCGGCGAGCGGCAGCGGGGCGATATACCGCGGCGTTTGCCGCTTCCGATTTGCAGGTACCGGTCGAACCGGTTGAAGCGCGCCACGCTTATCATCAGTATACATTGCGCGTTCCCGAGCGCGATCGCGTGCAGCAGGAACTGAACGCAGCGGGCGTGGAGACCATGATCTACTATCCGGTGCCGCTGCATTTGCAGAAGGTGCATGAGAAGCTCGGCCTGCGGGAAGGCGCGTTCCCTGAATCGGAGCGCGCAGCGCGGGAAGTACTTTCGATACCGATGTATCCCGAATTGACCGCGCAAACGCAGCAGCAGGTGGTAAACGCGGTCTTTACCGCGTGCCGGCGCGAGGCGGTCGCCTAGTGCGCGTGCTGAGCGTAGTGGGCGCTCGCCCGCAGTTCGTGAAGGCTGCGCTCTTGAGCGCGGAATTTGCGGCGCGCGGCGTCGATGAAATCGTGATCCACACCGGTCAGCATTACGATCGCGAGATGTCGGACGTGTTTTTCGAGCAGCTGCGGCTGCCCACTCCGGCGTATAACCTCGGCGTCGGCGGCGGGGCGCATGGGGAGCAGACCGGCGAGATGCTCAAACGTTTGGAGCCCGTGGTGCAAAGCGAACGGCCGGATTGGCTTCTCGTGTACGGCGACACGAACAGCACGCTTGCGGGCGCTCTCACCGGTGCGAAGCAGCACGTACCCGTGGCACACGTCGAAGCGGGTTTACGCTCATTCAACCGTATGATGCCGGAAGAGATCAATCGCATCGTGGCGGATCACGTCGCGCAGCTGCTGCTCGTGCCGAATCAGCGGGCAGCAGAGCAACTGCGAGAGGAAGGCATTAGGCGCGGCGTGCGCATCGTCGGCGATCTCATGGTCGATCTCGCGCTGCAGGTTGCGGCAAAGCTGCCCGCGCGTCCGCCCATCCTCGATCGCTTCCGCGTGCAGCCGGGCGCGTATTGCGTTGCAACGATCCACCGCGCGGCAAACACCGACGATCCGAGCACGTTTGCGCGCCTGCTGCAGGGGCTTCGCAGCATCGATCGTCCTATCGTCTTTCCCGTGCATCCGCGCACTCGAGACGTCGCCCGCCGCGCGGGAGCGGGCGACGGCGACAACTTGATTCTGTGCGAGCCGCTCGCGTACGCGGAGATGCTGGCACTACTCTCGCAGGCGGCGACGCTGTTTACCGATTCCGGCGGATTGCAGAAGGAAGCGTTCGTTCTCAAAGTTCCTTGCGTTACGCTTCGCCAGGAGACGGAGTGGCTCGATACGCTCGTGGACGGCTGGAACGTCCTTGCAGGGAGCGATCCGCAAAAAATCGTGGAGGCGTCTGGCCGTCCGACGCCCGCACGTCAAGGCTCTCCGTTCGGCGAGGGCGATGCGGCGAAGCGAATCGTCGACGCGTTGCGGGAGCGTCCGCAGAATCGTGCCGTGGCGTGACCGCACGCAAGGTGGCGCATCTGACGTCGGTTCACATCCCTTCCGACACGCGGATCGTGTATCGCGAGTGCGCGTCACTGGCCGACGCCGGCTACGAAGTCGTTCTCATCGCTACCCAAGGGGAAGTGCGCCTGCCGCGCGGCGTGCGCATGCGAGCAGTTCGCGCTCCGCGAAATCGTGCGGAACGCATGACGCGAACCGTATACGACATTTACCGCGCGGCGCTTGCCGAACGTGCGGACGTCTATCATTTTCACGATCCGGAACTCATGATCGTCGGGCTGCTGCTGCGCCTGCACGGTGCGCGCGTCGTCTTCGACGTTCATGAAGACATACCGCAGGACGTTGCCGACAAGGGCTGGATAGCGCCGCCGCTGCGCCCATTCGTCGCCACGGCCTGCGCACTTGCTCTGCGCGCACTTCAGCGCTGGTACACGGCGATCGTTACGGCGACGCCCGCAATCGCGCAGCGTTTTCCGCATCGGCGTACCGTCGTCGTCCACAACTATCCCCGTGTGGACGAGCTTGCCGAGCAGCAAGAGGCTGATTTTGCAAAGCGCGCGCGAGCGGTAATCTACCTCGGGGAGATCACCGAACTGCGATGCATCCGGGAGATGGTGGCGTCGCTGGATAGACCGTGCATAGCGGACGACGTCCGCTTGCATCTGGCGGGGCGCTTCGAAACGCCGGCCTTGGAGCAGCGCGTGCGTTCCATGCCGGCTTGGCGGAAGGTTCAATTTTCGGGATACTGCCAGCGCGATCGCAAGGCCGCGGCGCTTTCGGCGGTGCGCGCAGGGCTGCTGCTTTTCCGGCCCGCCGGAAATCACGACGACGCGCTGCCGAACAAACTTTTCGAATATTTGGGTGCGGGCTTGCCCGTCATCATGTCGAACACGCTGCGCTGCTCTTCAGTCGTTCGGGAGCACGAATGCGGAATTGTGGTGGATCCGAGCGATCCGCAGCAGATCGCGGCGGCCATAAGCACACTCGTCGAAGATCCCGCGCGGGCGCAAGCAATGGGCGAGCGGGGCCGCGCATTAGTGAGGGAACGATTTCTGTGGACCAGCGAAGCCGCGAAACTTACGAAATTATACGCCGAAATCGCGTAAGGATCACCGCCGTCGTCGCTACGTACAACGAGGAGCGTCACGTCGGGACCTGCTTGCAGGGCCTGCTCGGTCAGGAGGGCGCGGTCGGCGATATCGAGATTCTGGTGATTGACGGGATGAGCACGGACCGGACGTGCGACATCGTGCGCAGTTTTCCCGAATTCGGCAGCCGCATCCAACTGCTGCCCAACCCGCATCGCTTACAGGTGTATGCCTGGAACATCGCGATACGTGAAGCTCGCGGTGAGTATTTCGCGATGATCCTCGCGCATGCGAACTACGGCCGGCGGTACTTCGCGTCGTGTCTCGACGTCATGAAACGCACGGGCGCAGTCGCTGTTGGGGGCGTGCAGCATCCGGTAGGGAGCGGCCTGATCGGCAATGCGATCGCGTGGTGCATGTCCACGCGTTTCGGTATCGGCGACGCGCGCTTCCGTTACACGACGAAAGAGGAAGAAGCAGATTCGGTTTTCTCGATATTCACGCGCCGAAAGACGCTGGAAGCAGCCGGCGGTTACGACGAACGCCTGCCGTTCGACGAAGACTTCGACATGAACTATCGCCTGCGCGCGCGCGGCGGCAAGCTCATCGTATCGCCGGGCATCGAGGTGCGATATCACGTTCGCGATTCCCTCAGAGGGCTATGGATGCAGATGTTTCGCTACGGATACTGGCGGCGCCTCACGCAGCTCAAGCATCCCGGTAAGGTGCCGTGGCGTGTGTTTGCGCCTGCGGCCCTTGTAGCCGGCCTCACGCTTTCTGCGGCATTTGCGTTGACGCCGGGCCTTCGCGGACTGGCGGTCGCGATACCCGCCGTCTATTCGGCGTTTCTCCTGAGTGCGATGCTCGCGGCAGTGCCGCAATCCGGTTTGGCTGCGGCGGCGGTTCCGGCCACGCTCGTCACGATGCACGCGGCGTATGGCTTGGGCTGGTGGAAAGCGTTTTTCACGCGGCGTCACCGGATGCGCGTGCTGCCGGCGGTGTAAGATGTGCGGAATCGCCGGAGCTGTAGGTCCGGGCGCGCGCGCATATGCATCGAACGTCGAACGCATGCTGGAAACGCTCGCTCGGCGCGGTCCGGACGGGTGCGGTTTGCACGCTTGGGACGACGCGGCCTTCGGACACCGCCGTCTTGCAATTTTCGATACGAGCAACGCCGGGCGTCAGCCGATGATTTCGCCGGACGGCAGCGTGGGTGTTACGTTCAACGGCGCCATCTATAATTTCCCTGAACTTCGCAGCGAACTGGCGGCACGCGGCTACCGCTTTATGAGCCGCACCGATACCGAAGTGCTCGTTCACGGCTACGACGCGTGGGGGATCGACGGCTTGGTCGAGCGGCTGCACGGCATGTTCGCCTTCGCACTGTGGGACGATCGCTCGCGAACGCTTCATCTTGTGCGCGATCGCCTCGGTGTCAAGCCGCTGCTGTTCGTCGAGCAAAACGGTCTCTTGGCTTTCGCATCGACGGCCGCTGCGCTGGCGGACGGAGGATTCGGCGGCGCCATCGACGCGCACGCGGTTGCGGAATTTCTCGAATTCAGCTTCGTGAGCGACGAGCGAAGCATTTTTCAAAACGTCAAGAAGATTCCGGCGGCGCACATCGCTCAATGGCGCGATGGAGTCATGCACATTCGGCGGTATTGGTCGCCGAACGCACCGCGCGAAACGAAGGCGTCGTTCGACGAAATCGTCGACGAAGCGGAACGGCTCTTTTTACAGGCGGTGAGATTGCGCCTCGAAGCCGACGTTCCGGTTGCGGCACTCCTGAGCGGCGGCATCGATTCGGGTCTGGTGTGTTGGGCGATCAAAGCGTTGGGCGCAAACGTGACCGCGTACACGATTGCGACGCCCGGAGATCCCTGGGATGAAAGCAGCGATGCGGTAAAGACCGCGCGGGAACTCGGCATCGATCATCGCGTATTGCCGCTCTCGCCGCAAAACGCGCCGAGCGTTGCCGCGCTGATTTCCGCTTATGGAGAACCGTTTGCATGCGGATCCGCGCTTGGAATGATGGCGATTTCCGGCGTCGTACGCGAGCATGCCAAGGTACTGCTGACCGGAGACGGCGGCGACGACGTTTTTCTGGGATATCCTCGTGACCTGCACTATTTTCTTGCGCAGCGTCTAGCGCAGATCTTACCGGACGCGAGCGGCGCGGCCTGGGCATCGGTGCGCGGTGCCGTTCCGCAAGCCGGAGCGCTTCGCAGGGCCGTGCATTTCATCGATTACGCGACCGGCGGATATCCAGCGGTGATCGCCGTGCGGCAAGGGATGCCGTTTTACGTTGAGCACGGCATCCTCGGTGAACGTCTGCGCGATGTGGAACTGCAGCACCGAACGTTGCAACCGTCGGCAAACGCTGCTCGGCGGATCATGGACGACCACTTGGCATTCGAGCTGAAGACCAGCTTCGTCTGTGAATTCATGACGAAAGTTGACGGCGCTACGATGCACAATGGCTTGGAAGCACGCTCGCCTATGCTGGATCAGCGCCTCTGGGAATACGCGTCGGCGTTGCCCTACGGAGTGCGGCTGCACGGTGGCAGCCTAAAGGCAATATTGCGTGAGATTGCGCGGCGGCGGATCAGCGCGCGCGTCGCGCGCGGCGTCAAACGAGGTTTTGGCGTACCGGTGCAGCGCTGGCTGACGAGTCGCTGGCGCGCCGACTTCGAAGAAGCATTTTCGGATTCGGTGCTCGAGAGCGCGGGATGGATTCACGCGCAGCCGGTACTGCGTTTTATGCGCACGCTCACGGAAGAGGATACGGCTCCGGACCAACTCTGGTACTTGTACGTGCTCGAGCGCTGGATGCGCCGGCAATTCTCCGCGGAGCGATCCTGCATGCCCCAGCTTTTACGCCGTTGAACGCGCGACGGCCATCGGCTCCCATTGCCGGATACCCGTGCGGCGGAAACGTACGAAGGCTCTCTCGGCGAGCCATACTGCGCTATCGCGCCATACGCGCGCGCGTACGTCAGGGCGGTCGAGCCCGGCGCGCCAGCTCGCGGACATGCGCGCAAATTCGTCACGGTTCGTCATCAGTGCGTATACGTACAGCAGATTGATATTCATCTGATGATACGTAATCGGCGCGTAATGCCGCCTTCCGTCCCGCACCGCGAGCTGATAGAAGGACCATCCGCCGGCGTCGTAGAGTGGAAGCCAGCGAACCAACGTGGAGACCGCCGCGGCGTGCAAGTCGCGCAGCTCTTGCGACGCGAAGCCGTAACGCGACGCTTCCCAAAGTGCGAACGCGGAGACGAGATGTCCGGGAAGAATGTGCGTGGCGCAGCCGGCGTATTCTTCGAAAAACACGTCGTCGCCGCGAATAAACGAAACTCCGCCGTGCGCGACGTCGCGCGTGAAGGGCGACAGCGCTTGCAGGGCCGCATCCACAAACGAGTCGTCGTTCGTGCACGCAAACGCGCGAAACAGCAGCGAAGCAGCTTCGCCCTGAGCAAGACTGGATATCCAGCCGGGTTGCAGCCCGTACGAGGGATGCGCGAATGCATACCGATACGTGCCGTCAGACTGTTGGCTGTCGCGCAAGTAGCGGGCTTGTCTCAAAAACGGTTCGCGCGCGCTCCGATCGCCGTCGTGAAGGCGTCCCTGGCAGTGCAAGCCGTATTGCGCGATGCTAGCGGCATTATAGAGCCCCTTGTAAAGGACTCCATGCTCGTCGAAACGATTCCATTGCTCGCCGAAGACGCCGCCGCCGGGATCGAAAATGATAGGAAACGGTTCGCCCAGCGTTCCGGCAGGAATGCGGTGCTGCCGCACCATCTTCCAACTGAGCGGAAAATGGCGAGCGAGATCGAGCGCCTTCATGCCATGTCGGTACCCAAAACCGGTGTGGGTCGCACCGCGTCAGAGCCGGATTAGTGCGGATGCACCAGCGCCCAGGGCGTGAAGGCCGACGCCCACCTGCGGCTGGACACTTTGCCTGTTCGGGCCCCACGGCATACGGTACTGGCAGTATGACGCTGCGGGTCGTAATGGTCGTTACAGGGTTTCCCTCGAAGAACGACCCCGGGACCGGAATCTTCAATCTGCGCGCCGCACGTGCTCTGAATTGCTCGGCGGACGTTACTGTTATTCACCTGCGCAGCTGGCGTCCGTTCAGACCTTTTGCCCGCACTGACGAGCTCGACGGATTACGCGTGCGGACGTTGGCGATTCCACGTCTTCCGATTTTTCCAGCGACGTCTCTGCATTTTTACAAGACGAGCGCCTGGGCCGCAGTGCAAAGACTTATCAAAGAGTGCGATCTCATTCACTCCGTAGGTCTTTCATTCGCAGGCTTCGTCGGCGCGCATTGGGCACGTCTGGGCGGCGTGCGCCACGTGACACAGATCACGTCCTCGACCGAGCTCGACGGCTCGCAGCCGCTGCCTGACGAAGAGGCGATGAAATTCATCGACGGCGTGGCGTGCAACAGTGAAGCGCTGGCCATGCAGTTTCATCGAATGTATCCGGCGGCGCGCAACGTGCGCGCCATTTACCGTGGCGTCGATCTGAAACGCTTTGCGCCGAACGGATACAGGCGCGTCACACCGATGCGACGCGGCGTGCACTTTCTTTTTCTCGGCGGCTTCCCCGACTATCGTGACCTGCCATACGGAAGAAATACGAAAGGCGGCGAAACGTTGCTCTCCGCGTGGCAAGCGGCGGAGGAAGCTCTTGCGAGCGCGTCGGCTCAGCTCACCATCGGCGGACCGTGCTCCGCGGACGCACGCGTGCAGCGCTGGAGAGCAGCGCTCCGTTATCCGCAGCACGTGCATCTGACCGGGATGCTCGACCCCTCGAAAGTCGCGGACTGCATTCGCTCGTGCGACGCGGTGCTCGTGCCCAGCCTCCAAGAAGGTTTCCCGAACATCGCCGTGGAGGCATCCGCCTGCGGTCGCGCCGTGCTGGCCAGCACGCTCGACGGGATGGCGGAGTTGATCGCGCCCGGCGAAACGGGAGCGCTCATTCGCGCGGGTGACGTAACGGCCTGGGCTCGAGCGCTCGCCGACTTTGCGCAGCGGCACGACGAACTCGTCGTATTCGGCCGCAATGCGAGAATGCGAGCGGAGCGGCTTTTCGATGCGAACGCGTATCCGGCAAACGTAATGCATCTCTATCACGCGGCACTGGGAGAAATAAACCAAAGGGAGGTCTTACCGTGGATCGCTCTATCGTGAACACGCTTTGCTGTCCCGCCTGTGCTTCGGATATCACGCTGGTTCCCTTCGAAGAAGATGCTGGAGCAAGTGGTACGCATCACGTCAAGTGGGGAGTTTTGCTTTGCGCCCGCTGCGCGGTGTGGTACCCGATATACACCTATGCGCCCGTGTTATTGACCTTTGAAACGCCGCTGCATAACCGCTTTTTCGAACGGTTCGAATCGGAAATCCGCAAGCTCGGAACGTATGGCACGCCGGCGGGAAAGCCGAAGCCGGGTGAAGCGTCGGTACAGCGCAGCTTCACCGAAGAATGGGATACAGTTCAAAACAGCGACCTCTCATTTCTCTATACGGACGAAGAACTCAGAGCGCTCAACGAACAGGTTTGGCTGCCATGGCTCGCGAGCATCGGCAGGCCGCTGCGGACGGTGTTGAACGTCGGCGTAGGGTTGGGTCGTGAATCGCTCGCGCTGCAGAACGTTTTGGGGGGAGCCGAAGTTTTTGCGGTCGACCTCAACTTGGCGGTCATTCAGGCGGCGGAGCGTTTGAGATTGCAACCGGGGCTGCATATCGTCGTGGCCTCGCTGTTCAAACTTCCTTTCAAGAAGCATGCGTTCGACTTGGTCTATAGCCAGGGCGTAATCCATCACACCTTTTCAACGCGCGAGGCGCTCAAAAGTATCGCCGCGCAGGTTGCGCCGGATGGCTACCTGTTCGTGTGGGTGTATGGGCTAGACGATCATCTCGTTCTGACGGGCGCTGCGGGCTCGGCAACGCGACTGTTATACGCATTCGAAGGCGTTGCCAGGCCCGTTGTGGCGCGCATGCCGAAGGCGATGAGAGGAGCGTTTTTCGGTGTGCTGACGGTCGCGGCGCATCCATTGGTCAAAGCGCGAGTCAACAACAAAGCGGCGTGGAAGCTCGTCAATACGAATCACGACCTGCGCGATTGGCTTTCACCGCAGTACGCTCACCGGCATTCGTACAATCAATTATTCGAGTGGTTCGAAGATCTGGGATTCGAGATTGTCGACGTTCAGTCGCCCGCCGCGTACCGCAAGCTCTTCAACAAACGCTTATGGGGCGTCGGTCTTACGGGACACCTTCCTTTACGGAACGAGGATCGCCGCACTCTGCGCACCGAGAGAGCCGACCGAAGCGCCGTTGAACGCGACGCTGCCGCCGTCGAGCACACCCTCACCTTGGATCACCATGCTGTGATGTAAACCGCCCCGATTCGGTACGCCGACGCTGGCGGATCCGGGGTTGACTGCGATTTCGCATCTGCCGATGCGTCTTCCGCGATAGTAGCACGCGCTATACGATTGAACGTATGCTCCCGTAGACGTGCGCAGGTCTTCCACGTTGCGTGGATTGCTCGAGGGATCGAGCGGAACGAAGCCGGTTTCAGGAAACACGTCGAACTTGGATGGCGTCGTGAAGGACTCTTGGAACGTCGAATATTTTGGATCATAAGTCAGAAGAAACGATGCATACGCAAACAAGCGCTGTGGAATGGATGCCGCTCCGTCAGCACTCGTGTTGTTGACATAGCACCACCACCCGGGTCCGGAAGACTTGTGTTCGCGCTTGAAGAGCGCGATCGTCTCGATCTGCGAATCCTCCTCGGCGCTCCACAAGCGGTCGTTGAAACATTCTTCGAACATCCCGCCGATGATGTTCGGCGGCGTAAGCCGATCGACATACGTGGCCGTATCGCTATCACGCGCCGCCAAACTATTGGTGACGATAGGCTGGTGAATGCCGGCGATCGCGCGATCGAATGCGCGTCCCCAGGAACGCGCATCGTAGTTGCACGGCTGCGGATTCACTCCATACAGAGCGCCATTGTTGTCCACGAAAAGCGCGTTCGGGTTCTGCTCGCCGCCGTGAATGTCGATCTTGTGATGGATGTACCAATCCACCGTGTCGGCGTAAAAATCCGCAGCTCGGGGTGAGCGAGGATCGGATAACAGCCCCTTGCCGGCGTAGCTCGTCGAGGCGTTTCCACTACAATCCTTCGCGCCGACATCGGCATATTGCCCGGTGAGCAAATCGTATTCGTGTTCGCCGCGCTGCGGCATGACGGGATTGATGTAGAAGATGGTTTTTATGCCGGCGTCATGCACGCGATCCGCTTGGCTGTAGAGCGGATACGCCCACGTCAGGTATGGTTTAAAACGGCTTGGGTCGCTTGCCGCAAGCCCGGGCGTCCATAAATATGCCGCGGTTTGCACATGCTGCGGCGGGTCCGAGGGCGGGTTGTCGTACGCGCCAAGCGTGAAGAGCAGCGCCGCCGCGCAAAGCAAAAGCAATCGAGTAGGCATGCTCGGCACGATCATACGGTCCATGTCCAAGGAACGCGAAGGCCCTGCGGCATAATTCCGCAGGGCCTTTCGCCTTCACGGCCTTGACCCTACGGAACCAAGATCGCCGCCGTCTGAGGAGCAAGCGAAGAGGCCGCTGCTCCCGAAAACGAAACACTCCCTCCATCGAGAACGCCGTCTCCGCTCAAGACCATGCTATGCGCGAGGCCCTTGGGATTCGGCACGCTCACGGTGCTTGACGTGGGATTCACGACGATTTCGCACGCACCCACCAGCGAGCCGCGATAGTAGCAAGCGCTGTACGACTGCACGTACGCGCCGGTACTGCTTTGCAGACCTGCTATGCCGCTCGGAACGCTTGCGGGATAGAGCGGCACGAAGCCGGTTTCCGGAAAGACCTGGAACGTGGAGGGCGACGTGCTGAACGCCTCCTGGAATAGCGAGTAGTTCGGATCGTAGGTGAGCAAGAATGATGCGTAAGCAAAGAGGCGCAACGGAAGAACGGTCGCACCATCGACGCTCGAGTTGTCCACGAAACACCACCAAGCGGGCGACGGCGCTTTCCCTTCGCTCTTGAACAATGCGACGGTTTCGAGCTGTGAATCTTCCTCCGCGGTCCACTCGCCGTTCGTAAAGCACTCTTCGAATTCGCCGCCGATGACGTTGCTCGGCGTAAGATAATTTACGTAGGTCTGCACCCTGCTGTCGGCCGTCGCCAGACTGTTGGTGATGAACTTCTGCGAAATTCCCGAAATCGCCGCGTCGAAGGCCTGGCCCCATGCCGCGGGGGTGTAATTGCACGGCGTAGCGCTCGCCCCGTAGAGCTGACCGTTGTTGTCGACGAACATCGCGTCCCAATCTTGCGTGTAACTATATGGCGCAAGCTTGTTCCGGATGTACCAATTGACGATGTCGGAATAGTACGCCGAGGATAGCGGTGCGCGCGGGTCGGCGAGCAGACCCGTTCCGCTATACGTCGTGATGACGTTGCCGCTGCAGTCCGTAGCGCGCACGCTCGCGTAGGTTCCACTGAGATCGGTGTACTCGTACGAGCTCGGTCGCGGCATCACCGGATCCATATAGACGATCGTCTTGATTCCGGCTTGATGCGTCGCCGGCATGTTGTTGTACAGCGGATACGCCCACGTCAAGTACGGCGCATACGTGGTTGGCGCGGTTGCCGCCTCAGTCGAACTCCACAGGTATGTTGCAGTTTGCACGTGAGTCGTCGGGATTGTCAGCGGAGACGAAGGAGTCGGCGCAGCGATCGGTGTGGGCGTGGCGATCGGCGTCGGCATACCGCCGGGCGTCGGAGTGGGCGCAAGGGGAGGTGTAGGCATTGGTCCGCTGCTTGCCGTCGGCGCAGCGCTCGGCCTACCGGCCGGCGTAGCCGTCGGATTCGATACAACTTTCGCGGGAATCACTCCAGCGGGACCGCCTGCGCCGCCGCCGCCTCCGCCGCATGCCGGCAGCACGGCGGGCAATAAGAGCGCAACGGCAAGTACTCGCAAACGCGAGCGTAACATGGATTACACTTCCTCTAACACAATACATCAGAGGAGGCTCGACAATTTAGATAATCGGAGTGTGGGCGTTTTTTTATTAGCGTCGCTTGCAGGCAACCGCCACTCGGCGAATCGGTCCCTGATAGTCAGGGGACTTCCGGCCCTGCTCTGCGGAAATGCGCCCTAACGTTGCGAGAATCGTCCCGTATTTGGGAATCTCCGTACCCAGCGAACTTCCCTCTCTGCCCCGGGCAGTCCGTTACGCGCCCACCCACCATCCAAAACAATTCAGCTTCTTCGGTGAAGGGAACACTGTGATAACGACAGACACCGCACGCATCTACGTGATAGAGGGGCAGGTGCTTTTTGGTAAGGCACTATGCCAAGTTTTCTCTATGGACCCAACGCTGCAAATCGTCGGCGATTCCGACAGCGTCGTAATGAACGCGCTGATGAAAGCCAAGCCGGACATCATTCTGCTCGACGTCGACGGCGGCGCGCTCGAATTGGGGGAAGCACTTGCGTCGTGCCGTGAAGCAGCACCGCAAGCGCGCGTTTGCGTTTTATCCATGCGTCCGCAGGCTGAGATGATGCAATGCTGCCTAGCGGCCGGAGCCGACGGTTACATCATCAAGGACGTTACGCCGGCGGAGTTGATTCGCGCCGTGAAGATCGTTGCCAACGGGGAAACCTACGTCGATCCTCGCGTCGCCGGCGGACTGTTGCGGCGCCGGAGCATGAGCAACGGGCGCCCGGACATCAACGAATTATCCGTCCGGGAAACGGAGGTCATTCGGCTCATCGCGGAAGGCCTTTCGAACAAAGAAATCAGCGCGAGGCTCAAACTCTCGGAAAAGACCATAAAGAATCACGTCAGCCGGATCTTCTCCAAACTCAACATTTACGCGCGCACGCAAGCTGCGGTGCACGCCATCAAGATGGGCTTGGTCTAACGCATTCGCTATTTTCGGGCGACGCCGAACATGATGTAACGCCAGTGCGGCGGCACGACTCTATCGAAAAAGGTGCCATCCGCTCTGCCGAGCAGTCGTGAAATCGCCGGTGTTCGCCCGAACAACCCTGCTACGCCGGTGGTGCGATACTCGACGTTTGAAAACGGCTCCAAGTAGCCAAGCATTTCGCGGATGCTTACGTAGCGCCAAATGCTATTCCACTTGATGAATCGGCGGCGTGCGGCTTCGTGCAGCGGCGAACCGCACAGGTTCTCCGCGAACAGGAGCACGCCGCCGGGCTTGAGCGCGCGATGCATTGCCCGCACCGCTGCGGCCTGACGCGACGCATCGCCGTCCCACGCCACGCCCCCGAGCACCGATTTGAACGCGACGGCATCGAAATGTTCTTCATAGGGAATTGCGGCGGCATCCATCGCCTCATACGTAATGCGCTCGCTCACTCCGTATGCGCGATGCAGCGGCGCCGCGATCTCGCGGTTGTCGTTCAGGTCGGAGCAGACGACGTTGTAGCCTTGGAGCGCAAGCCACAGCGACAAGCCGCCGCGGCGTGCGCCCACTTCCAAACACATGGACGAGGTGGGTAAGGACATATGGGTTTTCCAAAAGTCCAGTGCCCGGGACCAGTTTACGACGTCCCATTCGACGACGTCGTGCAGCAAGGACGCGCTCTGCGGCATGCGCCCGTTTTACCCCAAAAGTGAAACTTAGGGCGTAAGAATCAAACCTGATTTGGGAGCCATCATCGCCGGGGCCGCGTCAGCGAACCAAGCCGTCCCGCCGTCGAGCACACCACCGCCGCTGAGCGTCATACTGTGGTGCAAACGCCAAGGGTTGGGGACGTTCACCGCCGAGGTCGTGCTCGGATTGACGACGATTTCACATTTGCCGACGTAGCTTCCGCGATAGTAGCACGCGTCGTACTCACGCATGTATGCGCCGGTCGAGGTCGCCAGGCCGCTTACACTCGTGGGCGTCGTTATCGGATTCATCGGCACCAAGCCCGTCTCCGGAAAGACTTTGAACGTCGAGGGCGTGGTGAACGACTCTTGGAACACCGAGTAGTTCGGATCGTACGTCAAGAGAAACGATGCGTAGATGTAAAGACGCTGGGCGATCGAGCTCGCTGCAAGCGCGGTGGTGTTGTCGGCATAACACCAGAAACCGGCGCCGCCCGCCTTGCCTTCTCGCTTGAGCAGCGCGATCGCTTCAAGTTGCGCATCCTCCTCCGACGACCAGAGCGCAGTCATGAAACACTCTTCGAACTCGCCGCCCGCAATCGCCGAGCCGGCAAGCCGCTGCACGTACGTCGGTACGTTGCTATCCGCGACCGAGAGCGAATTCAAGATGAATTTCTGTCCGGTCGTTGCCAGTGCCGTGTCTTGCGCGATTCCCCACGTCGTCGGGCTGAAATTGCACGGCGTCGCGCTTGCTCCGTAGAGCGGCCCGTCGTCATCGACGTAAATCAGATCCCACGGATGCGCATATCCCGGGTTGGCCTTCTCGACCGTTGTTACCGCGTTGTTCATGACGCTTTGAAAATACGGAGTCGCAGCGCTTTTCGTCGGATCCGAGAGCAGACCGGTTCCATTGAACGTGGTCACCAATGATCCGCTGCACGTCGTGGCGCGTGCGGACTGGTAGGAGCCGTTCAGCGTGTCGTACTCGTAGCTGCCGCGTTCCGGCATGATTGGGTCCGTATAGAGCACGATCTTGATCCCTGCCGCCTGCGTTATGCCTGCACGGCCGCCGACGGTGTATGCCCAGCTCAAATACGGCGCGTAGACGCTCGGGTTCGTCGTCATTTCCGTCGACGACAGCAAATACTCTCCGGTTTGCACGTGCGCGGGTGCGCCGCCGGCCGGCGCTGCGCTCGCCGAGGCGGTCGGCGCAGGCGTGGTCTGCGGGCTGCTGTTCAGCGAGATGCTGGAAGCGTCGAGCGTGTCGGACGTTTTCCAGTTGCCGGTTGCCGAAATCCAATCCCCAACTTTGAGCGCGAGGCCGTCACCCGTCCATTGCGTCTTCGACGTCGTTAGGATCCAATAGGTTTTGCCGGACGAGGCTTTCACCTGAAACTCGTGTTCCGACGAGTAATACGTTGCGTAATCAACCTCGCCCGAGACAGTGTGAGAATCCGACGCCGTGGGTGCGGATGTGGGCCCAAGTTGCGGCAACGCAGATGGTGAACTTGGGCCCGATCCCGAGCAAGCCGCGGCAACAACCGTTGCAGCAGACACGCCGCAGAACGCAAAGGCGCGCAGCAAATTCATGAAACCTCCCCTGAAATGGCGCGCGACCAAGCCTCGATACGTCATGGGCCAAAAGGTCTCATGCCATTTGGGGGTTCGCTCATAGTGAGGGCAACCAAGCTTTCAAAGTAAAGAAGCATCGCACATGACGCGATGCTTCTCTAGACGTAGCGCGAGGAACGTTACGGAGTAAGGATCAAGCCGGACTTCGGCGCCATCGACGTCGGCGCGGCGCCGGCGAACGAGGCGTAGCCGCCGTCGAGCACGCCGCCGCCGCTCAGCGACATGGCGTGGTGAAGTCCCCATGGATTGGGCACGCTGACGTAGCTGGTCGTGCTTGGATTCACGATGACTTCGCATTTTCCGACGTAACTTCCACGGTAGTAACACGAGTTGTATTCGCGCAAGTACGCGCCGGTGGACGTTTCCAGACTACTCGATGCGGTCGGCGTAATGACCGGACTGAGGGGCACAAATCCCGTTTCCGGGAAGACCTTGAACGTCGAAGGCGAGGTCGTGAACGACTCCTCGAACACCGAGTAGTTCGGATCGTACGTCAGCAGGAAGGAAGCGTAGATGTACATGCGCTCGCCGATCGAACTTGCACCGAGCGCACTCGTGTTGTCGGCATAGCACCAGAAGCCGGCACCACCCGCTTTGCCTTCGCGTTTGAGCAGCGCGACTGCTTGAAGCTGCGCGTCCTCCTCCGATGACCAGAGCGCAGTCATGAAACACTCTTCGAACTCGCCGCCTTCGATCGCCGAACCGCCCAGCCGTTGCACGAACGTGGGAACGTTGTCGTCCGCAACGGACAGCGAATTCAAGATGAATTTCTGGCCGGTAACTGCGAGTGCCGCATCCTGCGCCGATCCCCACGTTATGGGGTTGTAATTGCAGGGCGTCGAGCTTGCTCCATAGAGCGGCCCGTCATTGTCGATGTAAATCAAGTCCCACGGGTGCGAATAACCCGGATTCGACTCTTCGACCATTGATATCGTGTGATTGACGACGTTTCCGAAGTACGCCGTCGTCGTGCTCTTGGTCGGATCGGAGAGCAAACCGGCCCCGTTGTACGTCGTGACGAGCCCTCCGCTGCACGTGGTCGCCCGGCCTGAAGGATACGAGCCTTCCAACGTATCGTACTCGTACGTGCTGCGGTCCGGCATAATCGGGCTCGTGTACAGAACAGTCTTGATTCCGTACGCACGAGTTAGACCGGAACGGCTGTATATGGGATAGGCCCACGACAGATACGGTGCGTAAACGGCGGGACTAGTTCTCATCTCCGTCGACGATGTGAGATACTCCGCCGTCTGGACATGTGTGGGCGCACTGCCGGTCGGTGCGGACGACGTGCTGAGCGAAATGCTCGACGCGTCGAGCGTGGTCGACGTCTTCCACGAACCGCTGGCCGTAGCCCATACTCCAACTCTGACCGTGAGTCCGTTGTAGCTCCACTGCGTCGTGGGCAGTGCTTGAACCCAATAGAACCCGGACGACGTTTCGATTTGGAACTCGTGCGCCGTCGAATAGTAGGTCGCGTAGACGATCTTCCCCACGAGGCTTGATGAAGACGTCATAGCGTGTACGAGCCCTGCCGTCGTCGCGGGTGAAGGCGCACTCATGAGCGGCGCGGCGTTGCCGTCTTGCGGCATAACCGGCGGCGTGGTTGAACCGGAACCCGAGCAACCCGCGGCAAAAAGCGAAAACCCGAGCGCTCCGAAGAGCGCAAGGGCGCGCAACAAATTCATGAAACCTCCCCAAAGACTGGCGCGCGTCGAGCCAGCATACAGCAAACGCGCGCGGCTTCATGCCATGTAGGGGGCCCCTCGCACCGGTGGGTAGCAAGCGTGCCAAAGGTGTGCCGCCCTCGCTCAAGTCCTTATTTCACAACGCTTTTGCGCCGCAAAGGCTCGCTTCGCCTTGCGGTTAAGCGACTCGTAAAGAGTCCGTTAGAGAACGCCGGCCTGCTGCCCCGGATGACGTCGAAGAGCAGGCGGGCCCTCACTCAGGGCGTTAGAATGACGCCTGATCGCGGTCCCATCGTGAGCGGGACGGAACCGGTGAACGAGGCACTCCCGCCGTCGAGCACGCCGCCGCCGCTGAGCACCATGCTATGCTGCAAACCCCATGGATTCGGCACGCTGACGGAAGCCGTCGTGCTTGGGTTCGCGATGATTTCGCACCGTCCCAGCAAACTGCCGCGGTAGTAGCAGTAGTCGTACTGCTGCATATAGGCACCGGTCGACGTCAGCAAGCTCGACACGCCCGCCGGTACGCTGACAGGCTCCATCGGCACAAATCCCGTTTCCGGGAAGACGCTGAACGTCGAGGGTGTCGTCGTAAACGATTCCTGAAATACCGAGTAACTCGGGTCGTACGTCAAAAGGAACGATGCGTAGATGTACATGCGCTCGGGAATGTACGCTGCACCCGGCGCGAGGGTGTTGTCGGCGTAACACCAGAAACCGGCACCGCCCGGTTTGCCTTCGCTCTTGAGCAGCGCGATGCTTTGAAGTTGCGCATCCTCCTCCGATGACCAGAGCGCGGTCATGAAGCATTCCTCGAACTCACCGCCCTCGATTGCCGAGCCGCCCAAACGCTGCACGAACGTGGGCACGTTGTCGTCAGCCACGGAGAGCGAATTCAAGATGAACTTCTGGCCGGTCGTAGCAAGCGCAGCATCTTGCGCCGCTCCCCATGTGGCCGGTGTGAAATTGCACGGTGTCGCGCTTGCTCCATAGAGCGGACCGTCGTTATCGATGAAGATCAAGTCCCAAGGATGCGAATATCCGGGGTTTGCGGCTTCGATAGTCGAGACCGCGTTGTTGACGATGTTTTGAAAATATGCCGCCGCGGAGCTCTTCGTCGGATCGGAGAGTAAGCCGGTTCCGTTGTACGTCGTAACGAGCGACCCGGTGCACGTAGTAGCGCGATCCGACGCGTACGTGCCGTTGAGTTGTTCGAATTCGTACGTGTTGGCGGCGGGCATGATCGGGCTCGTGTAAAGCGCGATCTTGATCCCCGCGGCTTGTGTTAGGCCTGCGCGGGCATAATTGGTGTACGCCCAGCTCAAATATGGTTGGTACGCGCTGGGATTCGTGGCTACCTCAGTCGCACTCCACAAGTATTCAGCCGTTTGAACGTGATTGGGGACGTTAGCGGGAGGTCCCGGCGTCGGGGACGTCCCCGGCGCCGGGGACGATTCCGGCGTCGGTGAAGCTCCGGGCGTAGGAGACGGCGCCGAAGTACCGAGCGTGACGCTCGACGCGGCTAACGTGGTAGATGATTTCCACGCTCCATTCGCGGAAACCGAATCGCCGACTTTGAGCGTTTCGCCGTTGTAGTTCCACAGCGTGGACGAGGACGTCAGAATCCAATAATAGGCGCCGGTGCTCGTCTTCACGGCAAACTCATGGCTGCCTGAAAAGAACGTCATGTAGGCAAGCTGGCCGGCGAGCGCGGGAGGCTGCGTGCTGCTCAAGGTGATGCTCGATGCGGCGACGATGCCGGACGACGACAACGCTCCGTCGGCTGAGATCCAATCACCGACTTTCAGCGTGAGGCCGTTGTCGGTCCACTGCGTGGACGACGACGCGAGAACCCAGTAACTGGTGCCGTCGCTTGTCTTGACGTGGAACTCGTGACTGCTTGTGAAGAAGGTCATGTAGTCGACCTGGCCCACGAACGACGTCGTCGTCGACGACATAGTTTCGAGCTGCCGGCCTTGCGCCGGCACGTCGGCAGTTGCAGTAGTGGGGATAACCCGGGGCGCTGCGTCGTTCGTCGAGGAGCAGCCTGCGGCAAGAAGCCAGGTCCCAATCGCTCCAACAAATGCGCAAAGGCGCAGAGAATTCATAAAGTCCTCCGACTGAACACGCGCGCGTCCGGCACCATACAGCCGGGGCGGGGGCGCCTCCTACCGGGCCAATGCCGCTTGAACTATAGGCAGGCAAGCGTAACGGCGTGAAGGACCTAGAAGAATAATCTTTATTTTACAGGGGTCTTTCGTATTCTTAAGGCCGAACGTTAACGGCTATCCGGCTTTGTAAAAAGTCTGCTTGGCGGCCGCCCGGTTGCCGCGCACCCCAAAAGTGCTAATTTCGTCTAAGCACGTTGCAAACCGCGATGCG
Organism: Vulcanimicrobiaceae bacterium; assembly: GCA_035294905.1. Taxonomy (GTDB): domain Bacteria; phylum Vulcanimicrobiota; class Vulcanimicrobiia; order Vulcanimicrobiales; family Vulcanimicrobiaceae; genus DATGJX01. Next base: position 33,396 of record DATGJX010000071.1, read on the forward strand.
AGTTGCTCAGAAGTTTGAACGGCTTGAAGGTCCGCCGCGATCGCATATTCGCCGCGTGTGAACTGCTGGTACAGCGAACACAGTGCGCGCTCCGCGTCGACCACGTCGCAAACAAAAAAACCGGCGTTGAGCGCATCGAGGGTTTCGCGCATTACGCTGCCCTTCGGGCCGAAAACCAGCATGGGCCGACGGGCACCCAAGTACTCTAGATACTTACTGCCTTGCTCGTTCACCGTTGCGGGATCCATGCTCAAGAAGATGAGCACTGCTGCGGAGGCGCGCTGCATGCGGAGTGCTTCCGCGCGCGGTACAACCCCGTGCACGTGAACCTGCGACTCGAGACCGAACGTGCGCGCCCGATCGAGTGCGGCGGTGTTGTCGTCCCCGTAAAAATGAATGCGTGCCGAAGCAGCGGGATGGCCTCGCTCTTTCAGGCGGGAGAGTGCGCGGAACAACAAATCCGGACTTCGTTTGCCGCCGTAGAGCGTTCCGGCATAAACGAGATCAAATGCCGTCGGCGTTATTTCGGGAACGCCCGCCCATTCCGCTTCGTCATAGGCGTTCCCGATCACCGTTACCGGTTTGTCGTGTAACGAGCGCAGTTGCTGCGCAAGAACGTCGGACACTGTAGTGAGTTGCGCCGCTCGGCGCATAATGTACCGCTCTGCGGCGGACTCGAGGCGTCGTTTTATTGGTCCCCACGGCATATACGGATTGCCGCTCCAGAGGTCCCGGTAATCGGCGAGCCACGGCACGCCTGCAATTCGCGAAAGCGTCGCGCCTATTACATGTGCCGACGTCGGCAGCGCCGTCGAAAACACGGCGTCGTAACGCGAGCTGCGCAATACGCGCAATCCGGTCGAAATAGCCGGCGGTATCCATCCGGCGAGCGGATCGGGGAAAATGAGCGCATCCTTTATCGTTCGCAGCGTTGCGCGCAAGGCGCCGCCCGCAGGCAACGCATTGCCGACGCGCTCGAGCGCAGCGTGCGCGGAGCCCGTGTGCGCAATTTCAACTTCGAACGGCGGGCGATCCACACGCGCCGGCGTCAGCACGGTCGCTTGCCATCCGAACCGCGGAAGGTATCGGGCCAAATAGCCCGGGCGCTGGGAGCCGGGCAATGGCTCCGGGGGAAAAGCATAAGCAATCAGGAGCACGCGCTTCATGCATGACCAACTCTATCAAGCGGCGGCCTAGCGGTCGCGGGCCGGATTTCCGTCGCCGTTGGGCCTTTCCGCCGCATGACGCCGGTTCGAGCCGACCTGTATCATATGAGCGATGCTTAGCGCAACGGCGACAACGGAGGCTTGCACGCCACCATGGACCTGCCCGATGCACGGGACGCGGTTAGTTGAGAATTCCGGTTTCCTCTGCTGCGATCAGAACCACCGATATCCGGTAACCGGCGGTATTCCGCGATTCGTCGAGGGCGGCGCGTATGCCGAGCACTTCGGGCTCCAATGGAAGACGTATACCCGAACGCAGCTCGATTCGCATACCGGCAAACCAATCACGCGCGAACGCCTCCGGCGATGCTTTGGCCAGGCCGGTTGGAGTGGACTGCAAGGCAGCACCGTGCTCGAATGTGGTTGTGGAGCGGGACGATTCACGGAGATTCTTCTCGAACGCGGCGCGTTCGTAACTTCGATTGACCTTAGCGCGGCGGTCGAGGCGAACAAAGCGAATTTTCCCATCGGACCGTCTCACCGGATCGCGCAGGCCGATATTCTGTCGCTCCCTTTTGCAGAAGAGAGTTTCGACGCCGTTCTCTGCTTGGGCGTGATTCAGCACACGCCCAATCCGGAGAAGACGATTGCGCAGCTATTCCGCCGCGTAAAACCGGGTGGAACGCTCGTTATCGATCACTATGCGTTCACGCTGCGGCGATATACGGCCGCGGCGCCGATTTTTCGAGCGTATCTCAAGCGATTGCCGCTGGATCGCGCCCTGGCGGCGACGGAACGTCTGGTTGACATTTTCCTGCCGCTGCACAAGCGCTTTGCGCGCCCGTCCCTCGGCCGTGCGCTGCTTACACGTATCTCACCAGTGTTCTCATACTATGCCGAGTATCCGCAGTTGGATGACACGCAGCAGCGCGAATGGGCGCTCCTCGATACGCATGACGGGCTTACCGACTGGTACAAACACGTGCGAACTCGCCGGCAAATTCGCCGCACGCTTCAGGCGCTGGGCTTGGAGGACATCTGGTGCGAGTATGGCGGGAACGGCGTCGAAGCGCGCGGCAGACGTCCGGCGGAGCGGCGCTAGATACCGGCCTGCTCAAGCGAGCGTCCCGGTGCTGCGGGCCGGAATGCCGAGTCCATTGGGCCTTTCCGCCGCATGACGCCGTCTCACCGGACTTGTACAGTATAAGCGATGCTTCGATCGGTTTTCGTCGGCTTCGACAATGATCTCAATCGCCTGTTCGCGCACTGGATGGCGCAGAACTCGAATCTCGTCGGCTGCGTGTGGATTCCTTCGACGACACAGTGGCTGACGTCGAAAAAGGGCAAAGTCGATTTCTTGCGCCAGCGCCTGAAAAAGCGCGGTCTGTTCAAAACCATCGACGAGGTTCTGTTCTTTCTGCTCTATCATTCGAACGAAAAGACGAATGCGAACACGCGCGCTGCCTCGGCGCTCGTGAAAGAGTATTGGGACAATGCCGACTTCAACGGTTGGGGCGCGTTCTTCCCGACTCGCGCGATCAACGATCCGATGGTGATCCGGTACGTGCAAGGACTGCAACCGGACATCATCGTTTCTCACTGCATTCATCAGTACTTCGGGAAGAAGTTACGCGAGATTCCGCGCCTGGGCGCGTACTTGCTGCACATCGGTATCCTGCCGGAGTACCGCGGACTGTATTCGCCGTTCTGGACCATGCACAACGCCGACTTCGAAAACTTTGGTTACACGCTCTTTCGGTTGAGCGACGGACTGGACGCGGGCGAAGCCTACGTTCAGGGGCGGCTGTCGAACGTCGACATCGCTCGCGACAACCACATTCTCATCGAATACAAAGCCGTTTTGGCGAGCCTTCCGCCCATTGCGCAATTTTTCAGTGATTTGGAAAACGGAACTGCGGCACCCATCGAGCGTGCGAACGCGGTGCCCGGCTACTACTCCTATCCGGGATTGACGGACTACATCCGTCAGCGCATTCGCGTTGGGCGCGCGCTGCGCGATCGCGATCGCGCTTCTACGCCGCAGCAATCGCAGACGGTTTAACGCAGTCGCGCAGTGCTTCGACGACGTCGTCGACGTCGCCGGGAGTCATAGCGGGATAGAGCGGAAGTGAAAGAATCCGGCTGGCCAGACGCTCCGTCTGCGGGAGATCCGCGCTGAATTGCCGGTACGCTTGGAAGTGGTGTGTCGGAATGTAATGCACCGACGTGCCGATGTTGCGTTCTCTGAGGGCCTCTATCAACGCGTCGCGCGATATGCCCGCTTTTTCCGCGTCGACCTGAACGACGAACATGCACCAACTGTGACGGTCGTCCTCGTGCGTCGACGGCGCTTGACAAATGATGCCCGGAATGCCTTCGAGCATCTTGCGATAACGCGCCGCAAGCTCGTCGCGGCGCTGCTGCATCCGGGTCAGGCGCTGCAGTTGCACGAGGCCCATCGCGGCGGCGATGTCCGGCATATTGTACTTGAATCCCGGCTGGCGCACCTGGTAGCGCCAGGATCCGCGTTGGGTGTAACGCTTCCACGCGTCTTTGTCCATACCGTGCAGCGAAAGAACGCGAGCGCGCTCCATGACCTCGTCGTCGTTCGTGACGAGCATACCGCCTTCCGCAGTCGTCAGATTCTTGGTCGCGTAAAAACTGTAAGCCGCCAGTGTGGATCGGGTTCCTGCCCACTCGCCGCGATCGAGCGTGCCGACGGCGTGCGCGGCGTCTTCGATGAGCGCGAGGCCGCGCGTTTGGCAGAACGCGGCGATCGCGGCGGCCTCCGCCGGCCTGCCTGCGTACGGCATAGCGATGATTGCGCGCGTTTGCGGCGTAAGCGCCGCCTCGAATTGTGCGACATGAGCTGTCAGGGTTTCAGCGTCGACGTCGCAGAAGACCGGGCGTGCACCGATTTCGAGCGCACATTGTGCTCCCGCAACGAATGTGAGCGACGGCATGACGACGTCATCGCCGGGCTGCACGCCCGCTGCAAGAAGCCCGACGTGCAGGGCTGCGGTGCAGCTGTTTACCGCGACGGCGTGCTTGACCTGGGTGAGCCCCGCGAACGCTTCCTCGAATTCGTGGACCTTCGGTCCGGTCGTCAGCCAGCCGTTACGGATGCATTCGGCGGCAGCGGCGGCTTCCGCGTCGCCGGTGTCCGGACGGCAATAGGGAAGGAAGCAATCACGCATACGTTTGCACTCCACCTTGTGTTTGCACTGCGCTTTGCGTCTGCACTTGGGCTTGTGCGGTTCGTGAGGGAACGGAAACTCGCTGCGGCCCGGCATTACGCGTAAGAGAAACCATCATGAAAGCGAGCCAGAGGTATTTCGTGAGCATCACGTCCGCAAAAAATCCGGAGACGAACAATCCCAATAGCGATGCTTCGAGAACGATGCGCATACGAAAACGGGGATCGTCCGGGCCGATGCCGCGCAGCGCGCGAAATTGCATGTACCAGCCGACCAACAGCAGGGCTAGGCCAATGATTCCGAGTTCGACGGAGTTCCCGACGAAGATGTTGTGTGATGCGCGGTCCCAGCCGATGTATTGCGGCTGAAATACCGTCATCATGGAGCGATCGTACGCGAGTGAAAAATTGTTGAAACCCGCCCCGAAGAGCCAGTTTTCTTTGAACGCGTGCCATCCGACATGCCAAATGTCCATGCGGCCTGCACCGCCGGTGGAAGCTGCTAGGCTCCAGCGGGAGATCAATGCGGGAGCGGCGGCCAACCCGCCGAGACCCAGCGCGATAGCGAGGGGCCATGCCAAGCGCGCGCGATTCGGTTCGCGGATAATAAGGTAAGCAACGATAACCAGCAGACCAAGCTCCGGTCCGCGCGCACCGGTCAGCACGAGTGTCGGCAGCATTACGCCGGCGCACGCGAGACCCAGCAAACGCTGCAATATCGTGCGGCCGAAAACCACGCTCACGATCGCAAGCGCCAGCGGCAGCAGCAGTGCGGCGGAAAGATGGTCCGGATTCCAATTCAATCCGTTGTCGGTAACCAGCCAGAGACGCTGCTCTTTTATTGCAACGCCGGTGTGATAAAGGTACAGGGAGTACGCCGCTGCAGCAGTCCCTCCGGCCATCACGAAACGGCTGACGGCGTCGAGCGTCGCCTGATTCACGCGCACCAGCGAGACGACTGCGTACAGACCGAAGAGCAGCAGCGCGGTCGGCAGCAACTGCAAGCTCGTCTTCACGTCGATGGCCCAAAAGACGCTCGACATGAGCCAGAGCGTGTAAACCAGCCACACCGCGACGCTGCGATCCGGATCCGCAATGCGCTTCGTACGCAAAAGGAAGAACAGCACTGCAGCTGCGCTGAACGCGCCGACGATCTTCGTAACCGTGCTCGCGCTCGAGATGAGCAGAATCGCGTCGAACGGCGTCAGGAGCGCGTAGAGGCCGAACGGAAAAATCATCGGCGAGAACAGGGAGAGAGCAAGGAGCACCGGCCCGAGCACGGCGGCAAGTGCGATTGCCGTTCCGGTTTTCGTTCCGGAGAGCACCACGCCGCCGAACGAAGCGGCGAGACCCAAACATGCGACGATTGCCGCGCTGACCGCGCTGGGACTGCGGCCCGCAGCGCGCAAACGCCCTACCATTGGCAACATTTTATCGGCGGGTGCTCCATGAATTCGAGTTCGAGACGGCCTGCGCGCATGGGAAGAGCGGCCTAAGGTGCGGCTTGAAACAAGCGCCTGCCGTCTTCAGCGATACGCGCGGCAAACGAGGCGTATGCGTGCAAGTCGGTGGCGGTCGGAATCAGCATCGTTCGGGCGCTTACGTGCGCGCGTCGCGCGAAGTACCAGAGTCCCGCGAACTGGCCCGCAACGTATCCTGCAGTCGAGCCGATTGCAGCTCCAACCATGCCGTAATGTTGAATGAGTGCGATACTCGTTGCCAAGCACACGGCCGCTGAAAGCGAGCCGAGCCACATTGCAATCTGCGGGCGGCCCGCGCGCAGCGTGAAGTACGTAGAGACTGGGCTTCCTATGGAAAGCGCCAGTACGCCGATCAGCAGCACGTCGAAGGCCGGGACGGCCGGGAGGAACGCTTTGCCATACAGCAGTCCCAAAATCGGCTGCGCGAAAACGAAGAGCAGAGCGCACATCGCAGCCGCGATGAGGAGATTGTTTCGAACGCAGCGCGAGGTCAGCAAGGCAGATTCGGAGGGTTCCAGCGTCGCGATATGCGGCGAAGCGACGAAGGCGGCTGCCTGCGTGGGCAATAGGAGCGTCTCGGCAACCGTGACGGCGATTCCGTACATGCCGAGCGCAGCGGGGCTCAGCATCAATGCCACGACGTACATGTCGGCACGATAGTTGAGCAGCGTCACGACGTACACGGAACTGGCCTTCATGCAGAATTTGGTGAATTCCGCGAACCCAACGTGTCCATCACCGGCAGTGCGCGCGCGCGCATCCAGCAGCACGTAGCCCAGCGCTATCGCGCCGGCGAGCGTCGTACCGACGATCCAGCCGGCGATCGCTATGTGCGCGTTTGCGCCGACCAGGAATATCGCAAAAGCCACGGCGCAGATGGTCAGGAGATTTTGCGAAGCGACGATGACGCTGGAGTATCGCACCTTCCGAATCCCCAGCGAGTAGCCGCTCGCGAGATTGAGCGATGCCATAGCGGGAAGCACCGCCAGCGCGGGCAGCAGCGTCCAGTGCGAGCTGAAGAGGGCCAGCGGTACCAGCGCGACTGCCGCCACGGCGATCCAAAGCGCGGCGCAGCCGAGTGCGACCTTCAGGAACGAGCGGTCCGGATTGCGGTTGAGCAAGAAGTAACTCGCCGTGCTTCCCAAGCCGCCGAAAATCGAAGAGACGAGCGCCGCTTCGATGCCCGGCAGCGAATACAGGCCGCGACCGCCGGGGCCGAGCGTGCGCGCGGTCACGATTGCCAGACCGGCAGCCAGTGCGACGTTGAAAAGACGTACGGCGAACGTGTACAGTCCGTCGTACATGACGCGATGCGTCTTGTCAAACTGCACGGTGCCGGAGCACCTCTAAAAGCGTTTTCAAGACGATCGCCGTGTCCAGAACGAGCGACGCGCTCTCGACGTAAAAGAGATCGTACGGGAGCACGTCTTTGATGTCGCTCGGCGTCAGATTACGCTGCAGATAGACCTGAGCCCATCCGGTAATACCTGGAGTGACGATATGGCGTTGATCGTACGCAGGTAATTCCCTGCGAAAGCGATCTGCGAACTCGACCATCTCCGGTCGCGGGCCGACGATCGACATCTCTGCGCGCAGCACGTTGAACAGCTGCGGCAGTTCGTCGATGCTGCTGCGTCTGAGTAGTGCGCCAATCTTCGTGATGCGCGTATCTCCCGGACGCGCCCAATCTGCGCCGGCATCCGTTCGCATCGTTCGGAATTTGAGCACTTCAAAGCGAGCGCCGTCGCGACCCACGCGTTCCTGCTTGAAGAGCACGGGTTTGCCCGTCTCCGCGACGATTGCCAGCGCTGCCGCGATCATGATCGGAGCGGTAACGACCAGCGCAACGAGCGCAACGGCGACGTCGAAACAGCGTTTTGCCAGCAAGTATCCCGCCGATTCGCGCGCGTGCCATGCGGCCGGCGTCACGGACGGTACGCAGGCCAAAAGGCGCGGGCCTTCCCGGCGTTGCAGATGCGCGCCCGCGTGCCAAGCCGACGTCGCCAGCGCCGAAAATATGAGAGCGCCCGCGATAGCGGTGGCGTCGATCTGGCCGACGCCGCCTACGAGCAATGCGATCGGAATTGTGGCAACCGACATCGCGGTGCATGCGTAAAACGCTTCGTCGCGCGCGGAAACGGCATACGATTTTTTGTACAATCCGCACGCCCAAAACGCCGCGGTCACGAACACGGTGGAGACGATGGCAGCAGCCAACGCATTCGATGCGCCGCCGAAAACGATCAGCGCGACGAACAACGCGATTCCGGTGTCGCCCGCCGCGAGCGTCGCCGCCCAACGCGTAGAGAGACGCTCCGGTAGACGCCCGCTGCGCGCGCGCGGCATTACATACGTTACTTGAATATCACTTAGCATACGATCATCCTGTCATTCGCCGGATCACTGCATCGCGCAGCGCGCGGGCGACACGCACCGGCGTTTGCGCAAGCTCGATCTGGGCGTACGAAACGTCTCGCGCACCCAAGTCCTTTTTGAAGTGCGCTACTCCGGGCAATCCGTCGCTGGAACCGAGGTTATACCACGACATTCCGCGCTTCGCGGCTGCGTGCAGCAGGGCAAAGTTCAATGCGTTGCTCGGCCGCAGACGCCCGAATTCCGCCAGCATGGCGGCGCTCCAGAAGAAGAATTCCTCCGCTCCGTAAAACACGACGCCCCCCGCAATGGCACGCCCGTCCGCGCGAGCGAACCAAATCTCGACGTCGGTGCCGCCGTACCGCACCAGCGCTTCGATGAGCACGCGGCGCTCGACCGGTTCGGGAATGCCCCAGCGTTTTGCGGACTCACACAGAAGCGCGTAGTATGTCTCAACCGCATCATCACCGGATACCGGCGCACAGACGACGCCTCTGCGTTGCGCTTGACCCGCCATGCGGCGAAACGTGCCGCCGACGCGGGCGAGGGCGCAGTCGATGCCGTCGCGCAGATCGACGACTGCGGTATGGTGCGTGATTTGCGCGTCGCACTGCGGCGCAGGTGCAAGCGGCCACGGTACGATCTCCAGCGAATGCGCAAATTGCGCCAGGTCGCGCAGCACTGCAGTTGCTTGCTGCGCTGAGGCGACTGAACCGTCCTCGCGCAGAAAGCAAGTGTAGCCGCCGAGTGGGAATCCCGCGAAATGCCGCAATCCGAGCGAACCGGTTTGCTCGAGCGCAGGGAGAAGAACGGGCGCGCCGTCGCGCGGTTCGATGTGCAAGAGCACGGGAGTGAGCCCGGGATATATCTCGGCGAGCGAGATAGCCCATGCAGGCCTTGCGAAAAACGTCGGCGCCGGATGTGCGGCATCGAATTGCCGCCAGCGATCCAAACCAACGCGTTCGATCATGACGTGCGCGCTACCAATTTGTGCCGCTCGGCGGGTTGCGCCAGCTCGCTCCACGCCTGCGCCAATTTGCGCATGCACGCTTCCGGGGAATAGTACCGGCGCACGTGTTCGGAGGCGTCCTCCTGCGGACGGAGCTCACCGCGCTCGTGCGCCGCAAGCATCTGCGTGACCTCCAGCTGTATGTCTGCGTAGTTGCGAACTTGACGCACGAAGGGAAACGGCTGCGTCCAGATCACGTGGCGTCCGTAGGAAAGCGCTTCCAACACCATAAGCGAAAGACCGTCGTGCGGCGTGAAGCGCAACAGCACGCTCGCTTTGCGATATGCTTCGCGCAGATCGTCGCGCCAGCCGAAATTCTCCACGTCGACGCCTTCCGGAACACGGACTTTCCCGCCGCCGACAATCAGATACCGCACCGGTTTACCGCGCAGGTCTTTCATCAAATGTTCGAACGCGCGTCTTCCGTAAAAATCGGTTCGGGTGCGAGGGACGTACAACATCACGGTAAACGTCTGCGGCAGCGGCGTGCTTTCGCCGTGATGATGGCGTGGCGGCAGTGGAGCGATGCGGGGTTCCAATCCGAGTCGCCGCAATTCTTGCGCGGTCCACGCAGCCTCCGCTAGATGCAGAATGTTCTTTCTCGCAAGCTTTGCACGCAGCTCCGGTCGATTGGCGAGCATGAGAATATCGGAGCCGACCCAATGGATGATTCGCGGTTTGCGAAAAAGCCGTGCCGCGAGAGTGAGCCACCTATCGCCGAGCGGGTTACCGATTGAATACCACGCCCGGCAGCTGCGAAGCGCGACGACGGCGGTGAGAATTTCCATGCGGGAGTTGGTGCGAAGCAGCCGCACGTCCCACTGCGGTGCAAAAGCGTTACCGTAACCCGCAACGTCGGCGCAGAAGATCTGCAGTCCGGAAACTGCTATCCGTGCTCGCTCGCCGTCCGCTGCACGGTTCCCCTGAGCGACAATGCGATCGAGACGTGCCTCGAACCGCGCTGCAGTCTGCTCGCGACCGAAGCGCCGCAGCACGTATTCGTGACCGGCGTAGTTGGGCGTGAGCGTGCCGGCCGTATGCCTAGCGCGCAGGTCTTGCAGCTGCGTCATCGCTTCATCGACGGTGTGCGCGGTGCGCACGTGCGGAAAGTCGTAATTCCAAACGACGTGGCGCGCGCGCGCCAGGGCCTCGAGCACGAGCATCGATTTTCCGTCATGTTGCGGCAGCCGTAAGAGCACCGTTGAGTCGTCGATGACGTCGGCCATGTTGTTGACATAGCCGTGGAATTGCACGTTGGGCGGGGCCACGAGACTGCGTTGCCCTGCGCCGACGACCGTGAACGGGACGTCAGGCATGCGGCGGGCGATCTCGTACACGAGCGGTGCACCATAAAAATCGCGCCGCGGCTCGGGCAGATACGTCAAAACGCGAAACTGCCGCGGAAGCGGTTTGAACGGCTTGCCGCCGCGCACGGCGGTGAGCGGCTCATATTCCGCATGCAGGCCCAGCACGTCCAACTCGCCGACGAGCCACTCGCCGTCGGCGATGTGGTGAAACCGCTGCTGATTGATGACCTGCAAATCTTGGGGCTCTTGCTGCGCTTGCATGACGTCGCTGCCGGCCCAGACGACGATTACTCGTACGCCGTACTTGCGCGCCGCCTCTACGAGAATCGCGTCCGGCGCGGGGCCGCCGAAACAAATCAGTGCGTCTGCCTTACGTAATGCGAACAACGCGCGCAGCGTTTCCAAGCGTTGTTCTTTGAATGCGCGCATTTCCCAATGATCGCAGTGCTCGTTCATCAGGTCCGCCAGGAACCGCGCATAATAATGAAAGCCGGTGACGACGGCGCGGCGTTTACGAGGCATCGTGCGCCCTCTCCGACGGCAGCGCGAGCAGCGCTTTGGCGTCGATGGGACCCTCGTGCTCCCAGCGGATGATGCCGCTCGCGTCTACGTACACCGTCATCGGAATTACTCGCGCACCGAGGACGGCGTGCGTGATCCCGCTCGTGTCGACGTATAGCGGATAGCGTAATCCGAATGCGCGCGCAAAAGCTTGCACTTGGCCGCCGCTTTCCTGCTGGTCGATTCCGACGACGTCGATTCCCGAGGCGCGAAGACGTGCGGCTGCATATGCAAGGTCGGGTGCCTCGGCGCGACATGGTCCGCACCACGTGGCGAACACGTTGATAAGCATAGGACGCCCGTGCGCGGTCAGCGTGTACGGCGAGCCGCCCAAGGAAGCGACCTGCAGCGAGCCGAGCAGATCACCGGCTTCGCGGGTCCGGTATTGGAGGTCGTGTTCGTATCGGAATAGGGCCAGAGCGACTACGGCAATCCCCAGGAGCGCCGGCCACCGCCAGGCGCGGAGGTTCGTCATAGACATTGTGATACCAGAGCCGTCGGTCACGCGGCAGACCCAGGCGAGCAAGTCCGGCTAGGGCTCTTGCACTAACGTCGGATGGCGATGACGACCTTTTGCTCAACGCGCCGGGACGATACCCTCTGAGCAGCGGCGAACTGCATCGCTTACGATAGCGAAAACGAATTGAAAGTGGTGAATTCCGTGCTAAGACATCTTCATCGGCTGGCGGGCGGGCTGCTCGCGCTTGCCATGGTGCTCGCGGGGGCGGGCATGGCGCCGGCCTTGGGGCAAAACGCGGGCACCGTTATCCACCCAGGCGACCAACTGAGCGTCCAGGTGTATGGGGACCAATCGCTTACGCAGAACGTCACGGTCCTAAACGACGGAACGATCGCTTATCCGCTGATCGGCCAAGTCAAAGTGGCGGGAAAAACCCCCGAACAGGCGGCTGCCGCTCTGCGCGAACGTCTCCTCGCGTACGTGCGGCATCCCGTTGTGACGATTGCCATAACGCAGTTGGCTCAGCCGAACGTCATGGTGCTCGGTGACGTGAAAACACCGGGCAAATATCAACTGCGTTCCGATGCGACACTGTCCGATGCGATCGCAGCGGCCGGGGGCCTAGCCGATCAAGACGGAAACTTTCCTGACGCGCGCATCTCCGATCCGGGCGGTCACGTCACGCAAGTGAGTCTGCAAAAACTGCTTCGCGACGGCGACACGCAACTCGATCAGCGACTCGGCGAGGGAGACGTCGTCTACGTGCCGGGAGCCGTGCAATTCTACGTAAACGTTGCCGGCGCCGTCGATCACCCCGGGCCGATTCAAGTCAACCAAGGCGACGGTTTAGCGGTTGCCATCGCCAAGGCGGGTAACAGTGCGAACTCGCAAGCCGATCTGAATCACGTTCGCCTCATTCGCACGGGCCCCGACGGCAAGGCGATTACGCAAGAAATCAACCTTTATACTGCGCTTCAGGGGAATGATCCCGCGGCAAACGTCGCGTTGCAAAAAGGCGACACGATTTACGTGCCGCAGGCCACGCAGAAGCACACCGATACGTTCTTGAGCGGGCTGTTTTACGTTCTCTCGCGATTCATCCCATAGTCACCTCAGCTAGTCGAAGGACAGAGGAACACCGAGACAATGTATTCGCTGCCAGCGGGGCAACCCGTAGCCGCCGCAACCGCGCCCGAGTCTCAACAGCAGCTGCAAGGCGTACTGCGCACGTTGCAGCGCCGCGCGCGCCCAATGATCGTGATCTTCCTGGGCTTCATCGCGCTGGTGCTCGTCTTCTCGCTTCTCGTACCGAAGAGCTACACGTCGGAAATCAAGGTCATCGCGGGAAATTCCAGCGCCGTTCCAACCACGGACAATACGGACAGTCAGCTGCCCGTGCTCAACGCGCTGCTGGCCGCGACGGGCGTGCAAAGCGCCGAGACGTACGTCGAGCTGTTCCAGGAAACGCCGGTCGTTTCGCAAGTCATGTCGGACATGGGTCTGAAGATGTCGATGGCCTCCTTCATGCATCACGTCAACGTCAAGCCCATCACCAACACCTCGATCATCGATCTCGCCGTGACGTGGTCCAATGCGCGCACGTCGGCTCTCATAGCGAACGATTTCGGTAAGGTCGTCGTCGACCGGCAACGCGATCTCGTGTCGTCGCAAGCGCAGCAGGTGATCGACTTCCTCAACGGCCAGCTTCCGGTCGCAGACAGGACCATGCACGACGCGCAAATGCGGCTGGCGAATTTCGAGGCGAGCCATCATATCGCGGACATCAACGCGCAGACCCAATCCGACATCAATACGCTCGGCGAGCTCGACGGAAAGATCGGTCAAACGCAAGCCGACATGCAGCAGGCCAAAGCGCAACTCGCCAGCGTGACCGGACAGCTCTCGCATACGCCGGCGAATATAACCGGTGGAACCACGACGGCAGAAAACCCGGTACTCGGTCAGCTGCAGACGCAACTCTCGCAAGTGGACGTGCAGCTCAAAACCGCGCTGCAGCAGTACACCGATCAGCATCCGACCGTCATCGCTCTCAAGCAGCAAGAGGCGCAGTTGAAGGACGAGATTGCGCGCCAGCAAGCGACCGTAGTTTCGAACACCAATACCGTCCCGAACCCGCTCTACCAGCAGCTGCAGCAGCAGCAAGCTCAGTATCAATCGCAGGCCTCGGCGGATCAAGCGACGATCGCGGAACTGCAGCGTCAGCGCACCTCGATGAATCCCATGCTTGCGCGTCTGCCGGCTGAGGCCGCGCAGCTGGCCGATCTGCAGCGGGCCGCGCAAAGCGCGCAAGACGTCTACAGCGCGCTCGAGCAAAAATTCAACAACGCGAACGTCGCTCGCGATACCGCGCTCAGCGACGTGACGGTAACGCAAGCGGCAAGCCCGAGGACTGCCCACGTCTCTCCGGATCTGCTGCTCAATTTGCTGCTCGGCATCGTGCTTGGACTGATCTTGGCAATCGTCGGTGCGTTCGTCATCGACTATCTCGACGGCAGCATCAAAGACGAGCGGGAAG
>DATGJX010000072.1:0-14105 GCA_035294905.1 Vulcanimicrobiaceae bacterium
TACGCGCCGCTCATGCAGGAACTCTTCACCGCGCAGCGCGGCGCGGGAGCGCGGCGAAACGGCGAGCCGATTTGGGTTTCATCGATCGATTCGCTCGCGCGGTCGATGCTCGTCACCGGGTTCAAGCCGTACGATTACGAAACCAACGCGCCGTATTTTGCGAAAGCATCGCGGCAAGTGCAAGCGGTGCGGCGCGACGGCTCCGCTGCGCTCGACCTCGCGTACACCGCGATGGGACGCTTCGACGCGTTCTGGGAATTCGAACTCGCGCCATGGGATACTGCGGCCGGGATGCTGCTCGTTCGCGAGGCAGGCGGCAAGGTAAGTGCCGTCGACGGATCGGCGTTCCAACTGGACGGCCCGTCGATTCTCGCGAGCAACGGCCGCGTCCACGAAGCGATGCGCGCGCTGCTTTGCCCCTCGACAAGCTCGGGGTCCTTCGATACCTCAGGATGACACGCTGATAACGCCGCGGCGAGTCCATGATTCACCCCGCAGCTTCCAAACGGTCAGGAGCAGGCGCGCGAGCCACGCAACGACCCATGCAATCGGCACGCCGAGCAGCCCGATGTGCGTGACTTTGATGAAAAGAAACGAAAGCGGGATCACGAGCACGCTGGTAATGAGCCCGGCAGCCATCGAGAAGCGCGTGTCACCCGATGCGCGTATCGGCGACATGGAAACCATCGCCCAGCCTTTTATCGGCAGCGTGACCATCTGGAGGGCCAGCGGCCACGCAGCAGCCGATGCAACCACGGTATTGAGTGTGAAGAGATATGCGAGGGGCCATGCGAGCAGCGCGGTCACTACGCCGGTGAGCGTCGTGATACGAAACGAAACGAGGCGAGAACGCGCGAAGAACCAGCGCGCGCCTTCGACGTCTCCCGCGCCCAGCCGCTGACCGATTACGGTCTGCACCGCCTGCTGCATCGGGCTCGGCACGATGAACGTCAGATCCGAAACGACGTTCAGTGCGCGAAACGCGGATATCGCAATCGCGCCGAGCGGTGCGAGCATCGCGACGATGAACGAATCCGGCGCGATGACGGCGAAAAGAAAAACGGCTTCCGGAAGGCCGAGCCGCGCGCATTCAAATGCAAGGCGCAGGTCGACGCG
The DNA here is from genome assembly GCA_035294905.1 of Vulcanimicrobiaceae bacterium. Lineage (GTDB taxonomy): Bacteria > Vulcanimicrobiota > Vulcanimicrobiia > Vulcanimicrobiales > Vulcanimicrobiaceae > DATGJX01. The sequence continues at coordinate 1,117 of DATGJX010000072.1, forward strand.
CAACGTTTCGAAGACGCGGTAGATGGGGCGGCGGTAAACGTACACGATGGCGTAGAGCGCCGCAATCGTTTCCGACAGCAGCGATGAAACGCCCGCGCCGACGATGCCGTACGGATGATGCGTGAACATGCCCAATGCAAGGATCAGCAGCAGCGGAATGTGCACGAGATTGACGACGGCGAGCACGAGGACGCCCAGCGCGCGGTTTCCCGCCGCGCCCAAGCCGACGATCAACGTGCCCGAGATTGCCATTGGGATCATCGAGAAGCAGCGCACGATGAGATAGATTGCGCTCGCATGAGCGCTGGGCAGATGCCCGATCATTTCGCCGACCACCATGCCGGCGAACGGAATGCTCAGTCCGGCGCAGATCACTGCGCAAAGCACCGGCACGAGGAAGCCGGCACGAACGCTACGGGCGAAACCCTCGAGGTCGTGCGCTCCGACGCGCTGTGCGGCGATGATGCCCAAACCGGTCAGAAAGCCGAAGATGAAAAAACTGAGCGCGAGCATGACCGTCGTTGCGGCCGTTGCGCCTGCAAGCGCTACCGCGCCGAGCGAGCCGATCGCGATCGTGTCGACGACACCGAGCAGCTGATCGCCGAGCATTTGCACCGCAGAAGGAAGCGAAAGGCGCCGGAATGCGGCGCCTACGTTGCGGTGATCGACGATCATCGACGATGCTATGTGAGCTCCTCCAATACCTCGAAGAAGGCACCGATCTCGTCGTCGCTGGTGTAGAAATGCGGGCTGACGCGCAAGCCGCAGCCGGGCCGGTAGTCGATGAAGACGCGGCGCGTGATCAGTTCATGATAGACGCGCTGCGCATCGGGAAAATCGATCGCGATCCAACCCGTACGCTTCTGCGGATCGAGCGGCGTGTTGACGCGAAAGCCGCGTTCGATAGCGCGCTGTGCGATGAGCGTGGTCAAACGCACGTTGTGCTCGCGAATGCGTGCCACGCCGACTTCTTTGATGAGATCGTGCCCCGGCCGCGCGACCACGTAGCCCGGAATCGTCGGCGTACCGTTGCCCCAGCGATACATATTCGGCGCCCACGTCATCGGCGCGGGTTCGAAGGCAAACGGACGCGCATGCGCCATCCAGCCGGTCACGGCCGGCTCGAATTGTTCGCGCAGGTCGGGCTTGACGTACATCCATCCGCACCCCGGACCGCCGCACAACCATTTGTGGCTGCCGCCCGTTACGACGTCCAAATCCCATTGCGTCACGTCGAATGGATACACGCCCGTCGTTTGGTAGGCGTCGACGCAGAGCAGCGTTCCGGTTTTGCGGCAGTGTGCTTGAATCGCGCGCACGTCGGCGAGGGCGCCGGACACGTAATACGCGTGCGAGAGCACGGCGATAACGGTGCGTTCGGTGATGGCGGCAATGATGCGTTCCGTTGCAACCGTGCGGCCGTCGTCGGAGGGGACGATGCGCGCCTGCGCGCCGTACCGCTGCCATTCCGTCCAGACATAGGTGAGCGAGGGAAATTGCAGCGCTTCGTACACGACTTCGTTTCGCTGCGGCGTGAACCGCAAACACGACGCGAGTGCCGCTTGCATCGTCGAGACGTTCGGGCCAAGGAAAATCGACCCGCGCGGTGCACCGATAATCTGTCCGATTCCGTCGGCGATTTCGCCAATCGCCGGCAGCCACTGCTCCCACGCTTCCGGACCGTCGGCCGCCCACTGCGCGAAGTAGTCCTCGAGCGCGCGTTTTGCTCCGAGAGGCGCCGCACCCATGGAATGGCTTACCAAATAGGTCGAATTCTGCAGAATAGGAAACTGCTCGCGCAGCGTCGCGCGAGTATTGTCATGCTGAGCGTGTCGAAGCATCACCACGATCCTCCAAGTAGAGTGCGCACTTCCCAAAGTTCCGGAAAGAAACGATGCTCGAGCGTGGTCGCCAAATATGCGGCGCCAAGCGAGCCGCCCGTGCCCTTTTTTGCGCCGATCATGCGCTCGACCATGCGCACGTGACGTCCGCGCCACAGCAGGAACCGTTCGTCGAATTCAATGAGGTCTTCGAGCAGCAGATACAAATCATAGTGCGCCGGCGGATCTTCGTAAATGGTTTTATACGTCTCCAGCAGCTGCTCGTGCGTTTCAACCGCGAAGCCGCGCCGGCGCAGCAGCAACTTCACCTTGTCGTAGAGTGAAGGTTCCTGCAAGCGTCGTTCCAGCCGCGCTCGCTGCGCATCGGTCGTCTGAATGTACTTCAAGGTTTCCGTACGGCGCACGCCGCAGACGAACTCCATCTCACGAAATTGAATCGACTGGAAGCCGCTCGCCGGATTGAGGTTGTCGCGAAACGCGTTGAACTCTTGCGGCGTCATCGTTTCGAGCACGTCGATCTGCTGCTCGAGCAGCCGCTGGATCGTGTGAATCCGCCGGAAGAGTTTGGCGATCGGGAGCAATTCGTCGTGGTCCAATGCGCCGAGGACGGCGTTTATCTCGTGCAGCAACTGCTTGAACCACAGCTCATACACTTGGTGGATGACGATGAAGAGCATCTCGTCGTGATGCTCCGGTGAAGAAAGCGGACGCTGCAGAGAGAGCAGCTCGTCTATCTGAAGATACGAACCGTAGGAAAGTTGTTGCACTAATCCTCTCTCCGGGCGGACAGTTGTTGATCGATCGTTCCCCGCAGCACGTGCCACGCCATGACGAAGTCTGCGCGCAGCGACGCAATCGGCGCGCGAAACGTTTCCGGGCGGTTGCGCTCGATGAATGCGTGCGAGAACCAAGCGGGCCCGTAACCCGCGGCAAGTCCGGCAACGATCAGCCAAGGCTTGCGCGCTGCGGCGGCAGCGATAACGAGAGCCGTTCCGGCAAGCGTTCCGCCGACGTGAAAAAGACGCGTTCGCGGGTCGCGGTGCGCCTCCAAATACCGGGGCCAAAACTCGTCGAAGGTCATGCTCGCGTCTCCCTTTGCGAATCTGGCTTACGGGGCTTGCGCTCGTTCTCCTCGAACGGTCGCTTCATATGACGAAAGCCTTCATCGCGGCCCTTTGCCTGGCTGCGGGTGTTCTCGCTGCGTGCAGCGGCGGAGGACCGGCGTCGCAGTCGAATGCGCGCGCGACGCTGCGCAATCCGCTCGATTTTCCGCTCTATCCCGGCGCGTCGCTCATCTCGGCGAAATCGTTCACGCAGGTCGTGCACGCTGACACCAGCTCCGGATATTCGGCGTTCTCACAAGGTGATGGGACGTACACGGGCCACGAAGTCATCGCGTCCAGCCCCGCTGCGTTCGGTGCACTTTCCGCGTGGCTGGATCGTTTGAACGACGCACCGCCTTCGGGATACACCGCCGAAGAGCCGCAAAATAATCCGTACGAGCAGAGCCAAGCCCAGCGGTACGGATTGGACTACGCAACGTTTATAAGGAAGGCCGGCGGACATACCCACGGCGTCCTCGTCATCGTCATGGATCCGCGGCGCGTGAATCAGCGCTTCGGCGCGATCCTGGGCATGTTCGACAAATACAAGGCGATGCCGGCGTTTCTGCGCGGTCCGCTCGACAATGCGGCGAAGGAGCGCTTCGGCATGACGATCACGCAAGCAACGCAGCCCGACAGTCCAATCGGCGCGGCCCTCGCGGCGCTCGGTGACTTGGAACACAAGAACGCTCGCGGAATCGTCGTGCTGGATGCGCAAAAGCAGTAGCCTCGCGTTAGCGCTTGCGATCGCGCTCATCGGTGCTTCACCACGCGCGCATGTCTACGTCGGCATCCAAGGTTTCATCGCCGCCGGTGCGCACACGGATATTGCCGGCAAGCAAAGCGGCATCGCGGGCGGCGCGTTGCTGCAGTTCGGCCTAAAGGGCAAGCGCGTCGGCCTGCACGTGGAAGGCATTCCGCCGGTGTCGCTGCCGCAAGCACCGAGCAGCTACTACGGTCAGGCGACGCCGCAGCTCAGCATCATCAACGGGGAAGCGCAGTTCGCCGTCGATCCGAGCGCCAATTGGTGGGTCGGATTCGGCAGCACCGTCATCAACCAGCGCACCCCGCTACCCAACCTGTCTCAGGTCGTCGCATCCAGACTCGCCGGCGCGCGTTATGCGCTTATGTACCGGCGGTACCTGAGCGCGTCGCGATTCGTAGAGATCGATCTCGGCGCGGCGCCGCATCTCACCGGCGCGGATCATTTCACTTACAGCGTTCCGTCTCCGGAAATCGACAAACCGGAAATCGCCGCTGAAGAAGATGCGCAGATCGCTTACGGGATAACGCGAGGCAACACTCAGTGGCTGGTGGGACTGCGCTCGATCGGCTTTTCCGCGCGGTACGCGCTGACGGGGGCCGCGGCCGACCGCAACAACGGCGGCGGCCCACTGCTCGAGTTGCGCCAGTTCGTACACTAGGACGCCATCCACATTGTATGCACAAGTTTTGTGGATTTATCCCCGCTCTTAGCAGGGAATCACAGACCGGCGAAGCATAAGCGCGGCGCGTTATGAGCGGCGTGGTCGTCTTCAAATCCGTGCGCGAAGCACTCAGTGCGGGCTATCAAATTTACGGCAAGACCGAAGAAGGATACTTGGCGCGCATGCGCACCGAGGGCGGCTGGGCGCTTGCGCTGATCGTCATCGCAAAATAATTCCTTCGAACGCGAGAAGCTTGCGGCGCATGGATCCGCGTCCCGCGCCGCGCACGCTGCCGTCCGATCCGACGACGCGATGCGCAGGCACGAAAAGGTCGATTGGCGTGCGCCTCATCGCCGCGGCGACACCGCGATGCGCGCGCGGCCGTCCAATCGCCCGCGCGAGATCTCCATACGAAATGATCTGCCCCATTTCCAAACCTGCAACGAACGCCCAGACGTCACGCTGAAACGGCGTTCCTACGAACTTCAGCGGTAAATCGAAACGCAAAAGCCGGCGGCGGAAATATGCATCGACTTGTCTTTTCGCTTCGCGCAACAGATCGTTCGCCGTGCGCGCCGCGCTCGGCCGCGCACGCGAAAACGAAGCGCCAACGACGCAATCGCCGTCGGATTCTACGACGAGCGAAACTCCCAGCGGCGTTTCAAACGCCGCACGCTCCGTCTTCATTACTAGTAAGTATATCGACGTGGAGCCTGGGTACAATCGGCTGCATGGAAAAACAGACCTCCGCCTACAGGCAAGTAACCGGTCGGCTTACGGCCGGCGGTCAGCCGGCCGACCCGTAGCCCGTGGCTGCCGCCGGCAGGTATTCTCACGACGAAGCGGATGGCGCCGACCTGCGGTATCTGCTTTTTCTCGTGCGCGCCGGCGAACTTCTGGGGCTCTCGCTTGACTACCACGAAACGCTTCAGAACGTCTGCGCCGCCGCGGTCGAAACGGTGGCGGACATCTGCCTGCTCGACCTGGGAACAGGGGGCGACGTCCAACTCGTCGGCGCCGCACACCGCACGCCCGGCATGGACGAGACGCTGCTTCACGCCGGGCGGTTTTTGCATGCCGGCGAGGGGTATCCGCGCCATCCCGTTCGAGAAGTAATCGAAAGCGGCGTGAGCCTGCTCGTTTCGAACGTCGACGAAGCCTATATCTCCCACGCCTCAACCGGCCCCGAGCACGCGGCCTTCATGCGCGAACTCGGGTACCGCTCGCTCATCATCGTTCCGGTGATTTCACAAGTGCAAGGCATCCTCGGCGCGTTAACGCTCGTGCGGACGAATCAAAGCAAGGAGCGGTACGACGATCGCGCGCTGCTCTTCGCGGAAGATCTCGGGCGGCGTTGCGGCGTTGCGATCTCCAAATCGAAACTGTATTCGCAATCGGTGGCCGTCGCATCGCGCCTGCAGGTGGCATCGCTGCCTCGTACGCTTCCTTCCGGCACCGGCATGTCGCTCGACGCCTACTACGAGCCCGCGGAAGCCGAATTGCTCATCGGCGGCGATTGGTACGACGCGTTCAATCTTCCCGACGGACGCATCGGCATTTCCGTCGGCGACGTCACCGGACACGGCGTCGATGCCGCGGCGTCGATGCGAAGTTTGCGCGATGCGCTGCGCGCTGCGCTCTACGGCGAACCGCAACTCCTGCGCGCGCTCGACATTGCGGATTATCTGATCAGCGAAGAATTTCCCGAAGAACGCTACGCGACCGCTGTGCTGAGCATTTTCGATCTGCAAACGCGTACGCTCACGTGCGCCTCTGCCGGACATCCGGGACCGCTCCTGTGGCTTCCCCAGAAAGGCGAAGTCGTCGATCCGTTCGTTTCGCGCGGATTGCCGCTCGGAATGCGGCGTTTCACGAGGACAGCGCAAGAAACGGGAACACTCGTGCTCGAACCCGGATCGCTCGCGGTGTACTTCACCGACGGTCTGATGGAGTGGGATCGCGATTACGTGGCCGGCGAAGCGGCGGTCTATGCAGCCCTGCTCGACGACTCCGTGCGCAACGCCGCGCGTCCGGCCAAAGCACTGCGCCGCGCGGTTGTTCAAGGCAAGCATCAGGACGACATCGCGGTACTCGTCCTGCGCGTCCAGTAGGGACATCCGCCGCCGACCACCAATTCCGTGCGGCGCCCATTTCACGGAGAGGTGGCAGAGCGGTTTAATGCAGCGGTCTTGAAATCACTTACCGCCATCCCGACGCACATTCGCAAACCCCAACTAAGCATGAATTGTAGGCTAATCGGTACGTCGCGGTACTAGTCGTGACGTATGCCGTTCCCAAACCGTTACCAAATCCGGACTTGGTAACGGACTTGGTAACGGGGCGCCCCCGCTTCTCGCTAAAACTAAAGCGCCAGGCGTATGGCACAGTCCCGTGCTACCGAGGGTGTGTATGATTATGAATCCAACGCGGCCTTTTGAGTACATGGACACCGAAGGCGACCGCATAGCCGTCGTCCGCCACGCTGCGCCCGAGAACTACTCGGAACTCATCGCGCAAACCATGTACGAAGGCGTCGAACTCCAAAACGTCGTGCACGACTTCAGGAACGATCCGAGACATGACGCCCGCTTCACCCAACCGTACAGCGAACGCAACGCTGTCGGCTACCTGCTCGTGACCGCAGGCTACTACAAGGCAAACCTGTTTAGCGAGAAGCCCCCACTCCCGGACGTTCGCGCAGAACTTGCAGACGGCACAACTGTTTACATTGAAACTGCCGAAGTAATCGAATCGCCTTCGGCTCAGTTCGAAGGCGTGTTACGGTTCCTCAACGTCGGCATAGCAAGAGCGCGTGACGAAGACTCTGCACTCGATGCGAAACTCAACGGGCACGACCTCAACGCCGAGCGTGGATGACAACGTCCGGGGAATACGACCGAGACGCAATCCTTCGAGAGTTCTTGGACTTTCTGCGAAGCGTTGATTTCGCCGCGTTGCCCGTGAAAGAGTTTGCGCCGTTTCCGAAGCAGTACACCGCGCTTGAGACAATAGAAGCGAGGTTCTGGTACGCGCCCGCCAACTACTGGACGTTGCCGAGGTTCCAAGCCCGCGCCCACGCTTATGCGCCGGAATCGCTCGCGAGTCGGGTTGTACAGACGTTGCAGGATAAGCGCGTCAAGCGTTACGCAGGCTCGCCCGTATGGTTGGCCCTGTATATGACTGATATGCTCGGTGTGCCCGAACACAGCCTTGACGTGTTACACGGTGTTCAGGTGGACTTTTCACCGTTCGAGAAATTGCTCGTAGGTGACCAAAGGGCCGTTCTCGTGTACACGCGGCACCGGAGGACGAATTGAAGTGAAACGATTGACTGACGCAGAGATAGTTGAAAACTACACTCACGTTGCATCCGGGAAGATTGACCGAGGCGAAGTCGTGGACTGTGTACGATGCGGAAAACGCTCCACCGAACTGGGCACAAACGCGAACGCCTGGAACCGTACCCCAAACAAAGCGGTGCACCTCAAGAGTTCCGTGGACCTTTGTGACCAATGTCACCAACATATTCTCGAAACTAAAGCGATTCACGACTCGCATGCAATATAAAGCACTCGAACTTGTCAACGCTGAAGACCTAAAAGCGCTGGTTGGTGTCGCGCCGGAAACAAAGCGGCGGGAGTACAAAGAGATACTTCCGCCAAGCAAGGGCGACGACCATAAGGAGTTCGTCAACGACGTTTCGTCATTCGCGAACGCGGAAGGCGGGGACTTGCTTTTCGGTGTCAAGGAAGACCGAGAGACACATACTGCAGGTGAAATCGTAGGAATCCCGACTGCCGAAGTGGAGTCGAACATTGCTCGTCTTGAGAACCTCGTCCGCGACGGTATCCGCCCGAGGCTTCCGCGTTTTGCCATGCACAAGGTTGAGGTTGGCGACGGTAAGACGGTTCTCGCCCTTCGGATTGGCGAAAGTCATCTTGCGCCGCACCAGAACACGTTGAACCACCGGTTCTATTCACGAAACACAAACGGCAAGTACATCATGGAGGTTGGCGAGTTACGTGACATGATTCTAGGTCGAGAATCGCTGCCAGAACGAATCCGAGCGTTCCGACATGCTCGCATTGATTTAATTCGGAACCGCCCGGAAGACATGCCGATGCGCGTCGAGCGCACAAAAAGCGTGGTTGTCCACTTTATTCCGTTGCAGACCTTCGGACGGTTTGACGGGATAGATATGGCCGAATTTTCTTCGAACTCAGTGCTACGCAACACCGCTATCCAGAACGTGTTTCCGGTTACGACTACCTCGCTTGGCATGACCGACCGTCCCAACTTGGACGGCTTCTTATTCATGAACGGTAGAGGAACGTCCGAGTTCCCATATTATGTTCAACTCTTCAACGATGGGTCCGTGGAATTCTTGGACACCACTTCGGTGGTCAACATGAACGACGGACCTGAGTTCATGCCGAACTACGTGGAGAACAACCTCTTCAAGTCGTATGGCTTCGTTCAAGCGCTCTACAAGGCGCTGAAAGTGCAGGGCCCTATCTACGTCTATCTCTCACTGCTCGGAATGCGCGATTCGGTAATGGTGCTCCCGAATCAATACGTGCCCTTCAAACTGGACCTAGTTGAGCACAGCAGGGCAATCGGCGCGGATCCGGCGCTGTTCAACGAAGTCCTGGTGAACGATATGAAGGAGGACCCGCGTAAAGCGCTCTATCCGGTTATCGCGCAACTATGGAGAGCAGCCGCGTACACAAAGCCGCACTCGTACAAGGACGATGGAACTTACATCGGAGTGCAAGGCTAGACCCTCACGAATCGGAGTCGTCACGGTACTCTCGTTCTACTCCTAAACCGTACTCCCGACAAAGAGTACGCACAACGAGAGTGCCGGCTCTCGTCATAACCGATGGCAACGAGAAAGGCATCGGCTAGCAACCTTTGAAGCCGGTTTAGTTGTGACGTAGAGCACCTCTTTTCAGTTCCTCATTATGAATCGCCCAGCGCCTTGTCGATCCGGCCGTTTGGCCAGCGTTCATCGGGTCTTGACCTTCACGTCCACCCCGCTCCAGCCCAAGTCTTTAAATTAAGTCAGCATCAGGCATGGCCACGGCCGTAGTATATTGAAACGCTCCTGCATGGGATTGCGGGCCTTCAATCTTACATTTATCGCGACGATACGACGGTTTTTCCGGTAAACTCGCCGTACGATGTTCAGGATCTCTGCACTAACCTGCAGCGACTCAACTCGCACAGAGGTTAACGACCTTACCATAATTGTTGGGCCGAACAGCGCGGGAAAGAGCCGTGCGCTAAGGGATATTGAGCGCTTGCTGACCGCCCAAGATCAGGCCATGACTCAAGTTGTGAAAAGCGTTGAGACAATTCGGCCCGCGACGCGTGCGGAACTTGAATCCTCCTACAGCGTTAAACCGTACTTAGACCTCGAACATGGGCAGGCAGGCTTCGCTGGCCTCGGCTCATCGCTGTCGCAATGGCAATTTAACGTTTCGCTGGATCCCAAAGCGATAGATCAGTTGTTCCAGAACGCGCTCAGCCCCGGCGGAGAAAGAGAATTCTATCGCGTGTTCGGGCAAATGTTGATTGCAAGGCTCGGAACAGAGGAGCGCCTCACACTCGCGAAACGGGGGTCCGGTAGTCTCAATCAGGGCAGGCCGGTTACACTTCTTCAGGCCTTGTACGTTGCAAGATCCGAAGGAGAAGCGAACTTAAATAGACTCCTATGGCCATCGTTCGGCGTTCACGTTCGCCTAGATTTCACCGCGCCGCCGAATTTCGTTCTACGAGTTGGCGGTAAGGAAATTGACGAAGTTCCGGTCGATCCTCGGGATGCGTTGTCGATATTTCCAAAATTTGCAATTCTCGATGAACAAGGCGACGGATTAAGAAGTTTTACCACGGTCCTCCTTGCCGTGGACACCTTGCGCCGTTCGGTTTATCTCATCGATGAGCCTGAGGCTTTTCTTCACCCACCGCAGGCGTACCGTTTGGGCCTGCACCTTGCTCGTGCGTCGAGCGATCGCCAAATGATTGTGTCAACGCACAACACCGATATGCTTCGCGGCCTTCTCGCAGATAATCGACCAGCGACGGTCGCCCGACTGACCCGCGTAGGGAATATGAACCACTTGCGAGTGCTTAATCAGGAGCAACTGAGTAATATCGCCCGAGACCCCGTCCTCAACTCTGCACGAGTAATTGACGGACTGTTCTACGAGGGCGTCGTGGTAGCCGAAGCCGACTCTGACCGCGCCTTTTACGAAACAGTTGGTAGACGCCTTGCTCCGGACGCTGCTATACACTATACGCACGCTCAAAACAAGCAAACGGTTCCGCGAGTTGTCGCTGCATATGAGGAAATCGGAATACCGGTAGCCTCTATTGTCGATCTCGACATTTTAAGGCGACGCGACGAACTATTGCCTTTGCTACGGGCACATCGCGTACCGGCGTCCGATGAGCATTCGATTCTTGAGGCTCGTTCGCGCCTTACAGAGCAAATAGATACTTCCGTCGACGACCGCTATCTTCGGGCGCGAGCGGCGCTTGAGGAACTGCTGCGTGAGGATGCTTCATCAATCGCGGATAGTGAGGCACGTCTGGACAGGCTTGGTAGGGCGAGCGAAAAAATTGCCTACGAAAAGGACCCCTGGCGGCAAATAAAGGAGTCAGGAACGGCTGGCTTCGGTGCCGCGAAAGCAGAAGCAGAGGCATTGCTTCAACAACTCAGACGATGGAACATATTTCTTGTACCAGAAGGTGAACTCGAAGGTTGGCTCCGCAACACACCGTTACCCCGAAAAGATAAGCGAGCATGGATTACCGCCGCGCTACCCCTCTTAGTCCAACTTGAGATTCGACACGATAAAGAGCCGTGGAGTTTTATGCAGTCCATAATTGAATCTCTAAGGCGCGTGCAGGAGACATAACCGCATCTCATCGACGCTAGGCTCATTCGTCGAACGGATGGCGGACCAACTTACTTATCCAGAACGACCCGTTTAGCGGACACATCTCCGTAAGGCGCCGCGCTACAGTCGGGTCAAAGTCGGACGTCGTCTTCTTCGGTGCAGCCGGTTTCTGTGTCATATCGGTAGCATATCGGGGCAATACAGGTTCCTGTAAATAAGCCGTTACAGGGCTTGAACGAGCGTTCAAGCCGTGTTACAGTTAGTATATGAAGCAGAAGGTCGTCTCTTACGTTCGCGTTAGCACTACCCGCCAGGGCGCTTCCGGTCTTGGTCTTGACGCGCAGAGGGCAGCCGTGCAAACGTTTTGTCAAGCAAATGGATGCGAACTGATCGCGGAGTACCAAGAGGTCGAATCAGGTCGCAAGAACGAGCGGCCGGTTCTGCGTCAAGCCCTAGCGCACGCGAAAAAGGCTAAGGCAACACTGTTACTAGCGAAGATCGACCGACTAGCGCGTAACGTAGCGTTCATAGCCAACCTCATGGAAGCGGGAGCGGACTTTCGCGCCTGCGATATGCCAGAGGCGAACAAGTTCATGCTACACATCATGGCAGCCGTCGCGGAACAGGAAGCGTCCGCAATCAGTCAACGTACCTGCGTAGCACTCAAAGCCGCACGAGAACGCGGAACGCTGCTTGGTGGTGCAAATCCGGCCTGCCGGAACCTGACAATGGAGGCGCGACGACGTGGCTCGGCGGCGACAGCAAAGGCCGCAAGTCTATTCTATGCGGACGTGTTACCGCTCGCGATCGGTCTGCACCAAAAGGGAAACAGCCTGCGAGCGATCGCGAACATATTGAACTCAGAAGGACGCGCAACGCGCAAAGGCTCCCCCTGGTCAGCCACGCAGGTCCAGCGCCTGCTGACGCGTGTAGAATAGCCGCGTTCGGCATGGTGGGGGGATGGGTTGCAGGCGGATGCAGAGGGACTCCTAGCGGGCGCAGCACCTAGTACGCACACATCTTTTACGGAAATCGGGTGTACACCTCAATCAAATCCTACGAGAACAAGTGAATCAGAAGGCGCTTATCTCGTTCGATCTTCGGGTGTACACCAAAGGTCCGCGTTGATCGAAACCTGTTGACAATGCAGCACCTTGTGTTACGATTAAAGAGTGACGACAAACAAACGTCGTACATCCCGTAGACCTCGCAGGTGCGAGGTCGCTTAGTTTTCAAGGAGCCGCCGACGTGCGGCTTCTTTATTTCCTGGTAAGGTAATATGAGAAACAAAGGCGAGCCGCAGATCTTTATGCGGTTGGCGCGAACGATCCGCAACCTCTCTCTGACGCAAGCGTCGCACGATCTCCGAATGCATCCTTCGCGGCTTAGCGCGATCGAGCGTGGTAAGGCGGAGCCCACCGACGATCAACGTCAAACGCTTGAACAGTACTTCCTTGCTCCTTGGCCTGTCCTGATGGAGATGCATCACCCAAGCCTCATCCCACCGGAAGTGATCCGAACTTGGCTCGACATGGCGGAGGACGCGATGATTGCTATGCACGATATACGTCGCGCCAACGGGTGGACGCTCGATCGCGTGGCGCGCAGCACCGGAATAAATCCCGAAGCACTTGACGACCTAGAACAGGGACGCATCGCGAACTTGCCCGACGAGTGCGTCGAGCGGTTGGAACGATACTACGGACAACGTTG
>DATGJX010000073.1:0-4307 GCA_035294905.1 Vulcanimicrobiaceae bacterium
CCTGGCACGGATATCGTTGCAGGCGACGATCGCCCGGCAAGTCGATGCCAATGCACTAAACCCGCTCCCGGTGAACGACGCCAACCTCACGGCCGGGGTCAAGCTCTACGGAACGAATTGCACAGTGTGTCATGGAGCAGCAGATGCGAAAATGTCCGCGATTGCTCGCGGTCTATATCAGCGTCCGCCCCAGCTCGCCCACCTCGCCCTGCGGTCCTCGGCGGCGGGCGATAGCGCTTCCTTCCCGCGGCGTCGCGGTGTCGAAGACGACCCTGAGGCGAATATCAATTGGATCATTACCCATGGCATCAGGCTCACCGGCATGCCTGCCTTTAGTGAGACATTGAGTAAGCGCCAGATCTGGCAGCTGACGATGTTGCTCAAACACATGGACTCCTTGCCGCCAAATGTTGCGGCGGCGTTCAGGAAGTTGCCATCAGTGGACGTTGCGCACGCCAATATGCTCAAGCGGCGCTAGCTACTGCCGACCGCCTTGGGCGTATAAAGCGCATACCGGTACGGCGCGCGGCCCCTACAGATGCCGTCAGAGTTCCGTCAACGCAAGCCCGCGAGCAGGCGCGTTAGGTCACAAGGAAACCAAGGGCTGCGCAGGCCTGAAACTTTTCGCCTGATCAACGAAAACGGGAAACATCACCGTCACGATTGTTCCTTTGTCTTGTGCCGCCTCGATGTTCATCGTTCCCTGCGCGCGTTCTACGGCTCGGCGTGCGATGGTTAGCCCAAGTCCCGACCCAGGGGACCCAAGTGCGTTACTACCACGATAGAATCTGTCAAAAATCAACGGTAAGTCTTTGCTCGGGATGCCAGCACCATGGTCGCGCACTTCCAAACGCGCGCGGCCCTCACTCACGCTGACGCAGACCTCGACTGGACCGAACCCGCCATACTTGAGAGCATTTTCCAAGACGTTGAGGATGGCTTCTTTCACCTCGGAATCGGCGCCGCGCACGCGAGGCCGGTCGAATACTGAAAGGCGAAAGCGTGAGGCCGCCATCCCATTTAGGGACGACATTGCATCTTCAACGACCTCAGCCAAGCCGAATTGGCCCGCGGGGACATCCGTGACATGTTCTAAACGCGCAAGCAAGATCAGCCGGTCGATCAGGTCGCGCATGCGCCTGCTTTCCTCGAGCATTACTCCGTAAAGCGAGCGAGCCTGTGAGGCGTTTTCATCTCCAGTGCTCAAAACGGTGAGATAGCCCATCACGACGGTCAGAGGTGTGCGCAACTGGTGGCCGGCATCAGCAACGAACTGGCGCATTTGACGTTCGCGCTGATCGCGTTCAGCAAACGCACGATTGATCTGCTCGACTGCGGCATTGTAGGCACGGCTCAGACGACCGAACTCGCTGCGATCCGTTTGCTTAACGCGGTGCGATGTAAAGTCGCCGCGCGCAAAACGCTCCAATGATGCCGTCGTCTCGAGTAACGGTCTTAGGGAGTGATTCGCCACCAAGATGCCAACGAACACGCCACCGAGCAATGCCGCTATGCCCAATAGGCCGATAACCGTCCCTAGCTTTTCCGCTGCTGCCGCCATGGCGAGCGATTGGGTGCCGACGAGAATCGTACCGCCGCGCACCGTTAATCGCGTCGGGGGGCCAGGAGTGATGAATAAGAGGGCAACGGCGAAACGCGGTGGTGGAGAGCGGAAGGGTGCCGGCGTACCGGCCAGCACCTTGCCGGCCGCGTCAAAGACAACCACAAAAAGATCGTTCGGTGCGACGCGTCGAACAAGTGCTGGGGCGATTTCGGGAAGCGTCTTCCCGGCCGCTTGTTCAGCGCTGACCACGTGGATGATTTCATCGCGTGCATTTTGCACGATCAAGTTTTCCCGCGCCGCGATCTCAGCCATGGTCACGCGTGCGAATAGAAAGGCGGTGATCGCGAAAATGGCAAACGCTACACCAACGTGCCAAAATATCAGCCGGAGACGCAATGCGTTATCCCGCAAAGCTCTCCTCGCGTAGCGAATAGCCGACGCCGCGAATCGTCTGCAGCAGTCGAGACGAAAATCCGCTATCTATTTTTTGGCGCAGGTAATAGATGTATGTCTCCACGTTTTGAGGGCTCGTTTCGGGGTGATCGGCCCAGACTATGTCCAAAAGCTGGTCGCGAGTGAAGACGCGGCGCGGATGTCGCAGAAAAGCGACGAGCAGATCAAACTCCCTGGTGGAGAGGCGGATGGGCGTTCGTCCACGGCGGACCGACCTCGTGTCCAGGTCGGCCTCAAGATCCTCAAAATGTAACGACTTGGTGGTGGCGAGCACAGGCCGCCGAAGAGCGGAGCGTATCCGGGCTGCAAGCTCATCCATTTCGAAGGGCTTGGTGACGTATTGATCAGCGCCGCTTTCTAGGCCGTTGATCTTGTCAGATAAGTCGCCCTTTGCCGTGAGGATCAGGATAGGCGCTTGGCTGAAGCGACGCAGCTGCGGCAAGATCGTCATGCCATCCTCGACCGGCATCATGAGATCGAGCAAGATGACTTCGGGTCGCCACTGCCGCGCCTGTATCACACCATCCCGACCGTTGGACGCCGTACGCACGGCAAACCCGGCCTTGGAAAGTCCGTACTTGAGCAACTCGCGTATGTTGTACTCGTCGTCCACGACGAGCAGACGTACGGGCTCATCTTTCGACGGGGTGATCATGCCGTTGAATATACACGCCATATCTTTGGAGAACCTGAGAACGCGCGCTGCCTGCCGCGTTTCAAAAAGCCTCGCCCAGCCCGAAAGTGACGCGCGATGTGCCGCTGCCGGTAGCGAAATCGACGCGAACGGCCTGCGGTAAGATCGAGGGCCGCAAACGGATCCCCACACCGGCATCGGTTCGTATCCAATAGCGGTTAGTCAAATATGGCACATCGCCTGCGTCCGCAAACAGCACGATGCTCGTGCTCCCATTGCGTGTAAGCGGTGTACGCAATTCCAGCTGCCCAAGGATCTCGCGATCGCCATACAAGGTATCTTTTTGAGCACGAAGCTGCTGATTAGAGAGCGCGAATAATGAGGAAAAAGGCACCGCGCCGGCATTGCTGATGACGCCCGCGTTAAAGTGCAGGGCGAACGTCGATTGGGCCCCGGCGGGCCAGAACCGCGTCGCATCCAGATCAACATTCGTGAATCCAGGCATCGAGCCCAAAACGCGCGAGTAGGTGATCTCCGTCAACCGTGTCGTGCCGCCGTACCGCGGCGCCAGCATATTGTTGCGATCGTCCCTGCTCAATGTAAGCCCGACACCGCGCAAATACGCCGTCGATTGTGAGCGCAGGAGACCGGTATCGAGAGCTGACTGTGGAATGCCGACTGCGCTAAACGTTTGGCCTTCGTCGATAGCGCTCAGGTCGTAACTCAGTCGCGTGCGATCCGCGGTAGGATGCGCGAGCGAAAGCGTGACCCCCGACTGGTGCGCGTCCTCAAGGGCGTACTTTGTGGTGTCGTTTGTCGCACCCGTAGGCGCCAAACTGTAGAGCGCAGGGTTGCTGACTTCCTTATACAAGGGGTATTGGACATTCGCGGCTTGGTCATTGAAGATTGAGAAGGCCAATGAGCTCGCTGTAAAGCGGTGGACGTAGGGGATGGTGAATCCGATATCGATCTGAGTGGCGTTGCGGCTGCGGGCAAGGGTGAATGAAGCGCCGTTGCCGCTGCCACCTATATTCGATTCCGAAATATCGAAATTACCGCTGAGTCCTCTGCCATAGGCGTTGCCGCTTCCCGAAGAGCTCAGGCCCGCGTTTGCATGCCCGTTCTTTTTTTCGTCGACGTTCCAGACCAAAACCACGGCTCCGCATCCGTCCGGGACAACCTTGCTCGAAAGGCGGACCGCCTTGAAGAACTCCGTGTTATTGAGCGCCTCATAGTCGGCTTGTACCGCAGCGTCACTGACAATGTCGCCAGGTCGAACTCGCAGCAACCGGCGGATGACGTAGTCCTTGGTCTTCGTGTTGCCTTTTATTTCAACCGCTTGAACGTGCACCTCGCAGATAGCGATGCTGACGACACCGGTTTGCGCGTCCTCAGGCGCGCCATCCACGATAGCCGCATAGCCAGCGCTTCGATACCTCTGAATAATGCTTTGCAAATCTTGCTGCAACGTGGCTTCATTGTACGGAACGCCCGGAGCCAAAGACATCGCGCGCTGAAGTGTGGCGGTCGGCAAAAGCGTATTCCCGGTGATACGGAGTTCGCGTACCAACAGACTTTCATTGACGGTAATTTCGATCGTGCCGTCAGGCAGTACCGCGATGTCGCGTACATGTGGCGTACCGACGTAACCTAGCG